>WFRX01000139.1 GCA_015486285.1 bacterium | reverse complement strand
GAGATGTGTATAAGAGACAGGGGGTGGGGCGTCTTCTGCCGGGTCCCGTGCGGGCGGTCTGGCTCCATGGGGCCGGATCAGGAAGGTCCTGTTGCAGTTCTTGCAGTGGATTTCGATGCCGTCGGGGGCCAGGGACGGCATATCCACCGTGTATGTTTCATGGCATTCAGGGCATTCAATAACCATGTCGCAACCCGGACAAGCCTCCCGCGGGGGGCTGTGATTGACGTTTGGCAGGGGCGTCGGTATCCTTAATCCCTAGTTAGTACCATAAACAGAGAGAATTTGAAACAAAGCGACATGATGAGGCCGCGGATGGCCGGGACAGGGGGCGAGACCGTTCCCGGGTGCCTGCGGAACAGGAGCTGTGAAGATGGCCAAAGCGAAAGTGGCGGTTCTGAAGACCCAGCCTGAGACAGTCGTCGAGGATTATGGGAAACTGTTGCGAATGGCGGATTACGACAAATGCCTCGACATGGAGAAGAAAATCTGTCTCAAGATCAATGTTTCCTGGCAGATCTTCTATCCCGGGTGCTCCACGACGCCCTGGCAGTTGGAAGGGGTGATTCGAACGCTCCTGGAGGATGGGGTTCCCAAGGAGAATCTTTACGGATGCCACAACCGGACGGTTGTCGTTGACGGGAAGATCGGAGAGATCAATAACAAACAAAAGCAGATTGTTGTCGGGAAATATGGGCTTGAAAACGTGCATCTTCAGCCGGAAAAGTTGAGCGAATTCCAGCAACTGATCCAGAGAGGCGAGTGGGTGCGATATGAGCCGAAGGGAGAGATGCTTACACTGAACGATGTGTTTCCCGATGGGATTGTCATCCCCAAGCGGTTTTTCGATGAGAACATCCTGCACCTGCCCACTGTCAAGACACACGTCTTTACCACGATGACCGGAGCGATGAAGAATGCCTTCGGGGCCCTTCTCCATCACGAACGGCACTGGGCCCATGCGACCATCCACGAGACCCTCGTAGACCTGCTGACCATACAGAAGGAGATTTTCTCCGGCCTTTTCGCCGTGATGGACGGTACCTTTGTCGGCGACGGGGCCGGACCGCGGGCCATGGTCCCGTATGAGAAGGACCTGATTCTGGCGAGCGGCGACATGGTCGCCATCGATGCGGTGGCCGCCCACATGATGGGCTTTGACCCCCTTTCGCTGGACTTCATCCGGCTCGCCCACGAGAGGGGCTTGGGTTGCGGGAATTTCAAGGACATCGAAATCGTGGGGGAGGATATCTCGAAGGTCAACTGGCGATTTCGCAGCACAGACAACTTTGCGAGCCGGGGCCAGAAGATGATCTACCACGGCCTGCTCAAGCCCTTTGAAAAGATGCTCCTGCGGACCCCCATCGTGCCCTGGTCTTACCTCGCTTCCCGAACCTACTACGACGGGATCTGGTATCCCTTTGTCGGGAAGAAGCGGGTACAGCGGATGATGGACACCAAATGGGGCCGCCTTTTTCAGGAAATCGCCTGAGAGCCTGCAACGCGTTTTCCAGACAGGCGGTCACGAAGCCCCCTTGCCGAGCATCACGGCCGGAAGGGTCTTCAGGATGATGATGAAATCGAGCTTCAGGGACCAGTTATCGATGTATTGAAGGTCCAGCCTCATCCACCTCTCGAAATCCACCTGGTTTCTCCCGCTGACCTGCCACAGGCCGCTGATGCCCGGTTTCATGCTCAGACGCCTGTGCTGCCAGGGTTCATACTGGACGACTTCGGAAGGCAGGGGCGGTCGAGGTCCCACGAAACTCATCTCGCCTTTCAGTACATTGATCAACTGGGGGAGTTCATCCAGGCTCGTCTTTCTGAGGAGTCTGCCTACGAATGTGCAACGTGGGTCATCCTTGATCTTGAAGACCGGACCGGAAAGCTCGTTCCGGTCCTGGAGCGACTCCAGAAGTTCCTCCGCGTTGTGTACCATGGTCCTGAACTTGTAAATGAGAAATCTTCGCTTGTGGAGCCCCACCCGTTCCTGGACGAAGAAAACCGGTCCCTTGGAACTGAGCTTGATGCAGAGTGCGAGGAAGAGGAAGAGGGGGAACAGGAGCAGGATGAGAACAAGGGCGCCCACACGATCGAAGGTCTCTTTGAGGACCATCTCCCATGTTTCCATGGGCGAGGCGGTAAATGTGAGCATGGGGGTACCTCGAAAGTCCTCGAGATGAACCTGCGAGATGCTCGGGGAGTAAAGATCCATCATGACCCGCGTGCGGATTCCCTGTTCTTCGCAGATTTCCAGGAGAGACGCGATGGTATCCAGGTCGAGCAGCGGCAGGGCGATGTGAACCTCGTCAATGGGGTGGAGAGAAATGATTTTCTGAAGGTCCTCCACCGTCCCGAGCACGGTAGCCCCATCCACTTGTCTTCCTACCTCCTCCGGCGTCTCGCCCAGGAACCCGTAAACGACCATGCCCCACTCTTGCTGTGCGGTCAGCTTTCCGGCTACGGACCTCGCCCGGTTGCCTGTTCCGACGATGAGAACCCTTCGAAAATTGTAGCCCTTGGCACGCAGGTTGTGGAGGACCTTCTTCAGGAAGATCCGTACCAGCACGAGGAGAAACACATTGATGAATCCGAACAAAAGCACGAACAGCCGGCTGATCTCTGTGATCCTCAGGAAGTAGCAGATCAGGATCAGAAGGGTGATCCCTTCCCCGACGGACCAGACTGCGACCCATGCGACACGCCTGACCGTATCCAGCCGGCGGGATTCGTACATTCCGTTGATTCGAAAGAGAATGTACCAGACAGGGAGGACGAAATAGAGGGCCGGGACATATCGGTAAAGGAGATCGAGGAAGCCCGGAACCGTGGAGAAGAACCTGTCGTAGACGGCTGTGGTCAGAACAAGCGACACGCAGGTCAGGAGAAGATCCAGGAAGATATAGAGTCGTCTGAGAACAATGGCCTTTTGTTTCAGCATGGCCTGCCTTCGGTCTTAGATCAGTTTTTTCACAGATGCAGCGTCCGGAGTACGGGCTCCTAAGAGGCTGCCCCAAAAGTCCCATCTGCGGCGTTCGGCTGCATCCCTCGTCATTC
>WFRX01000138.1 GCA_015486285.1 bacterium | reverse complement strand
CTTCGCGCGTGACGTCGATGTAGAGGACCCTGTCATAGAGCGCCCTGAGGGGGGCGCAGGCGGCGCCCGATCCGAAGCACAGCACCGCTGCGGGCGCCCTCCGCCTCGTTTCTCTCTCCTTCTCGAGGCTTTTTCGGAGCGCCTCGACCCGGTCCTCGTCCAGCAAGTCCGTGAGTCTGCCGCTGAAGATGCGCCCGAAGGTCTTCTCCGGGGTCATGGAGGGACGGATGATCTCTTCGATGGCACGGGCCGGCTTGTAGATCCGGGAGAAATCGACGGCCCTTACCCGGAAGCCGTCCTTTTCAAGCCTTTTCCGGATCGGCGGAATCCTCCGCGGCCAGTCAACCCCGGCATACCCGTCTACCGCGATGAGGACCGTCCTTCCCGTCTCCTGAAAGGCCCTGCCGGCCAGTCGGCTGATGTGCCGGTTCACACGGTTCGTGCCGGCGACGAGGGACTTCTGCCACCTGGCTGCCAGGACCGCCTCCCGCGGGACGATCAGCGAAGCGCCCCATGTGCCGATCCTGCCCCGGATCTTCCGCATCGCGCCCAGCCGGTCGGTCTCGACGATGTGGATCCTGCCCCCATGGCCCGCCTCCTTCAGCGCCGCCCGGGCAGCGGGCAGAATCACCTGCCTGCCTGTCGGTTTGGTCAACAGCCCGGCAACGAGAAAAACGCTCGTTCCCTTCACGGAACGCCAGTCGTCCCGGGTCCATTCCAGGATCTTCTTCCGGCCCCGCCCCGCGTGCAGGCGCATGATCAACCGCGCCAGGTCCCTGCCGACCTGCACCAGGATCTCTTTCGCCTGCCTCCCGGCCTCCTTGTCTTGGGAGGCGTAGGCCTCGGCCACGGTCTTGCCGGAGATCTCGTCGAGCCGCGACTCCGCCCATGCCCGGTCCGGCTCCCGTGCCCACGCATCGGCCCCGGGCACGAATTTCAGGAAGACAGGCCTCCCCTTCTTCAGGTTCCGCCGCTCCCGCAACGCGGCGATCCTTCCGATTCCGTGACCGCCGATCAGTTCCTCGGCGGTTTTCCCGTCTCGAATCAGGATGTCAAAGAAGGATTGAGAACCGGGAGCCGGCTCGATCCGTCCGTCCTCCAGGGCCAGGACCTTGCCGGCGCCGAACCCGGTACCGGGGCCGAAGTAGACAAGCTTGCCGCCGCTCTCCCCCACGGCCCCGGCCCACTTCCCGGCGAACCCGGGGGAACGGACAAAGGCGCAGGCCGAGGCGATGGCCTGAACCACGCCGTCATTGTTGATGAAGACCCGCCACCCTTCTCCCAGCAGCCCTTCCAGCACCCGGGCCGGCCGGATCCGGGCCAGGCCCGGGATGTTCGGAACGGTCCCGGGCACCACGCCGCCGTCCTCCCGGTAGAGACCCGGGGCCCCCATGCCCACCAGCGGGAGTACCGTCCACCCGCCCTTCTCCGCTTCGCGGACCCGCTTCCTGACGAGCCCCGCTACACGTTTCAGGGTACCCCCGGCGTCCGTCCGCCCCTTTCGCTTCACCACCTCTTCCGGAGGGTATTCCCGCACGATTTCCCTGCGGTCATCCGCCTCGACGAAGGCAAAGGCGATCTTGGTCCCGCCGAGATCCACGGCCGGGATGACGGTCCGCTTGCGTGCCGACACGCTGGTCGTCATGTTGCGATCCTCAAAGGGGTTCAAATTTCCTGGGCAGGATACTCAGCGTAACGATCTGTTTCGGTCCGGCCGGGAAGGCGATGCTCCCATCCTTGCCGACGGCGATTCTCTTCTTCTTTTCTTCGTTCAGATCGGCGAGCCAGGCCCGGCGTATGCCGGGCAGGATCTCCAGGGTGCCCACCAGGGTCCTCGCCGTTGTATTGAACAGGCGAATGATGAGGTTCTCGTCCCCATAGGCCTTCTTGATCGCGCTGACCATCAGGCGGCCGGGCCGGATACGCACGAAGGCCGCGCAGGCAGGCAGGCCGCCTCTCTGCCGGGGAACCCTCAAGGACTTGATGGGAATATTGTACCGGTTTTCCTCCAGATAGACCGCTGTCGACGGCCAGGGACCGGCCAGGGGAAGAATGGCATACTTGAATTTGTGCGCTCCGATGCACTGGGCGTCCGGAACGGCGAGCTTCGGGCCGGCGAGCCTCCTCCGGGTGCCGAGATCATCCTGCGAAAGCCATCCCACGCATCGCAGCAGTGTGAGGGCGATGGTACCGTCGGGGGTCGCCTCATATTCCGGCAACCCCTTGTTCAGGATGACCAGGCCCTTTTCGCCGTCGTTGCGACCCACGAAATTGCGTTGAAACTGCGTAGGGGAAACATGGCGTTCTCTCGGCAACTCTCCCACGCTTGTGTGATGCGCGATATCCCTCTTCCTGCTTTCCGGGTAATCGACGGGGGCCCTCACCCGTCTCCTGACCAGGTCCCCCTGGGTCTGTACGAAAACGAAATCGCTCTTCACGCCGGGAAAGAGGGCCCGAAGGCGGTGATCCTTTGCGCGGTTATCGATGTGGGTGGTGATATGGACCCGCGGAGAATCCTGTGTCAGGGTGATGCGCACGCGAACAGGGAGCCTGACCCGCTTCTTTCGCCTCGCCCTTCGGTCCGCGGTCAGGCCCTCGGGGAGGACCATCTCGGTATGCACTTCGTACGAGGCCAGCAACGGGCCGTTCTCCTTGAGGATGACCCTTCCCTTGGCCCTCCTGGTGGTCATCGGCCGGTCTCCCTTCAAGGGATCGTAGTTGTACGTATCCCCGTGATCCGCCGTATCCTCGAACAGGTTCTGGTCTTTGAAGACGGCCCCGTTCCGCTTGTCCAGGATCGTCAAAGAGCCGTTCGCGTGGACCTTGACCCGCAAGAATGCGTTTTCGAGGAGGTGTTTCCTTTCGTTCGCGATCCGCCCGGACAGGGAGAAATCCGGTTCCGCCGCGGAAAGCAGAGAGAACGCCTTGTACCCGAGGGGGGGGATCGCCTCGCAACAGACCGCGATTTGACAGCCCTCTTCATCGTTCTTCAGGGCCTGAAGGGGAATCTCCCGGCCCTGGTCATCCCGAAGGGCCCAGCCCGCGTTTGCACCCTTCTTGTTGTGTCCCTGATCCATCTGCCAGTCGGCATCGTCCCGGCCCGGGATCTCAGGATCGATCCGCACCTTCACGACCTCGGTTCGTTCCAGGTCGGAAGGGTTGAACAGCACCAGGGCGCTTTCCCCTTCCCCGATGAACCTCCTCGTATCGATCCTGGACGCGATGTTCTGGAGGCTGTTGTCGGTGATGTCTCTTGCCAGTTCAATGGCGCTGTTGTATCGGACCTCTCCCTCACGATGCACCGCGTCGACGGCGCAGGCATTGCAGTGATGGAAGTGCTGCTTCATCAGATATTCCCATGCCCTCTCGATCAGCCCGGAGGGGTAGTCATCCCCGAGAAGCCAGGCGAAGGCGGCAAAAGGCTCTGAAAACTTCTCGATCGCAAGCTCCGCCTTCTTGTTCTTCTGTTTCAGATACATCCTGGCGGAAAGCTGCCCGCTCATGGTACAGGCCCACCGGTTCCCGGTCAGCTCGCCGCGCACGACCTGGAGGCGGGGCCCATCCTTTTCAACCGCCCGGAAGAAGGCCTCCAGCCGGACCTGGCGAACCCTGTACGCGGGCCCGATCAGGGCATCGACCTTCCGAATCGTCCGGCTCACGCCCGCCTGGGCCTCGAACTGGTCGTTCCCCTGGGTAATGAGAACGTGCCGGGTGGCGGCGAAGGCCTTGAGAAAATCCGCCTCCCTCCGGATCACCTGCATCGCCTCATCGGGGTCTTCGGGCAGCTGCCACACCTGGGCGTAGGTTCTCGAAGGGTAGTACTTGATCAGGGCACTCTTGTCCGCTCCCTGCCAGAGGGTGAGATCCCTGAGGGGCCGTTCCGGGGGGTATCCGCGCCAGGCATACGCCCATTTCAGGCCTGTCCCCCTGGCGATCTGCGGGACCTGCGAATGGTATTGGAAGGCATCCGCATTGTAGAAGACCAGGCTGGGCGGACCGAACTGCTTTGAAAAACGCATGCCCCGGTTGATGTTGCGGATGAGCGACTCGCTGCTGATCAGGCTCGTCTCCGGCGAGGTCCAGCAGGGGCCGATGTCGAGCTGCCTTCGCTTGACGAATTTGCTGATCCTTCGCACCGCCCGGCCGGCCGCATCGCCCTTGTTCAGTGCGTCCCGTTCCCGGAGGATCTCGAGGTAATCCATGATGGGCATGAGCTGGCCGTCGAAGTGGAACTTGAAGGCAGGGTCCCTGTCCAGGGTATCGAGAAGGTGGTCGACAAGATGAACGAGCTGCATCTTGAAGCCTTCCTGAACCTCGTACCACTCGAAATCCCAATGGGTGTGGGAAAGGATATGGACGTTGAGGGCCTCTTCCGCCCCCGCCGCCGGCTCGATCGAACGTCTCTTCCTGGCCTTGGTCATGATCCCTGAATCCCGTTCCCGGTCATCTGTTCGCGGCGGCCTCCCGCCATCGGCCCTCCAGATGGGTCGCCGACCGGATGTTTTAGGATACAAAAAAATCACAGAGGGCGAGACAGTATAGGAGGCGCAACGTTGGCCTGTCAAAAGGGACAGGGAAGAGGGATGAAGAATGTTGAAACATGACCCGGCCACGTGCATAATGGAAAATCTGGTAAATGGCCCGGCAGGGTCGTGACCCAACCCTGCCTGACGACACCTCCCATCCAAACAAGGAGACACAACCATGGCGTTCATCGACCTGCCGGATATCGACAAAGTGGACGAAGAGACCAAGAAGAAATTCGAGGCCTCGAAGGCAATTATGGGGCAAATCGGCGAGACCTCCCGGATCCTCGCCATACGTCCCGACATCTACGATGTGACGACCCAGATGGTCAGAACCCTCCTGCTCCCGAAAACGGAACTGGATCACGAAACGAAAGAATTGATCGCCATGGTCGTTTCCCTCGAGAACGGCTGCACCATGTGTGTCGGTGAGCACGAGCGGATCGCCAAGCTGCTCGGCGTCGCGGAAGAAAGAATCCTGGAGGTGAAAGAAGGGATCGATTCGCTGAAGGTTCCGGAGGCCAAGAAACAACTCCTGCATTTCTGCAAGAAGGCCGCGATGGACGCCCACAAGATCATCCGGGAGGATCTCGACGCACTGAGGGAGGCGGGATACACGGACACCCAGATCCTGGAAGCGGTTGCCATCGTAGGCTACTTCAACTACATCAACACGGTCGTCTGCGCCATGGGGGCCGGCAAGGATTGATTCCTTCGGGGCAGGGCACATGGCCCCGAAGCCGAGGCTGGGCATCAGCCGATGCCTGCTGGGCCACAGGGTCCGGTACGACGGCGGCCACAAGCACGATCCGCACCTGATCAGCAGGCTGGAACAACAGGTAGCGTTCGTCCCGGTCTGCCCGGAGGTGGAGTGCGGTCTGCCGGTTCCGCGGGAGCCCCTCCGGCTGATGGGCGGCCCGGAATGCCCCCGGCTGGTCACGATTCGAACCGGCCGGGACTTCACGGATCGCATGGCGGGCTGGGCGAGCCGCCGGCTGGCCGAACTCCAAGAAGCGGACCTCTGCGGCTACATCTTCAAGGCCGGATCCCCGAGCTGCGGCATGCGGGGAGTCAAGGTCTACGATGCCGGCGGGGCCTGCTCCGAGCGGGGCGCGGGGCTCTTCGCCATGGCCTTCACGAAGCGCTTCCCCCTCCTGCCCGTGGAAGAGGAGGATCGCCTTCAGGATCCGAGGCTGCTGGAGGGCTTCATCGAGCGGTTGAAGGGCCGCGTTTGAGCCAAGCTCACGGAGGGGTTCAATCGGGG
>WFRX01000137.1 GCA_015486285.1 bacterium | reverse complement strand
CTCGTCTTCTGTGTGATCTCCGGAGGAGGGTCCTCTCTGCTCGTATCGCCTGCCGAGGGCATCAGCCTGCAAGAAAAACAGGCAGTGACCTCGGAGCTTCTCGCCTGCGGGGCAACCATCGAAGAGATCAATGCAATCAGGAAGCACCTGTCCAGGGTCAAGGGCGGACAGCTTGCGAGGGCCTGTATGCCGGCCACGGTGGTTACGCTGATCCTGTCGGATGTCGTGGGCGATCCGCTCGACGTCATCGCCTCCGGGCCGACCGTGCCGGACCGATCGACCTTTGGCGACTGTCTCGAGATTGTGGCCCGGTACGGCCTCACGGACCGGCTTCCCGAGTCGGTGATGCACAGGTTCGAGGCGGGCGTAAAGGGCGCCGTTCCGGAGACCCCCAAGGAGGGCGAGCCGGTCTTCGAGCGGGTTCAGAACGTGATCGTGGGCAGCAGCCTCTCCGCCGTGCTCGCGGCCGGCCGCAAGGCGGAGTCCCTCGGGTACACGCCCCTGATCCTGTCGACCCGGATCGAGGGGGAGACCCGCGAGGTGGCCCGCGTGCACGCGGCCATCTTCCGGGAGGTGGCGGCCTCCGGGCTTCCCCTCGCCCCACCCGCCTGTATCCTCTCCGGCGGGGAGACGACCGTGACGCTCAAGGGGAAAGGCAAGGGGGGGAGAAATCAGGAATTTTCACTCGCCCTGGCCCTTCACATCCAGGGAGAGGATCGGATCTTCTTCGTGAGCGGGGGAACCGACGGGACGGACGGGCCGACGGACGCCGCGGGCGCCTTTGCCGACGGCGCCACCGTGGAGCGGGCACGGGTCTTGAACATGGATGCGGCCCGCAGCCTGGACGAAAACGACAGCTACCCCTTCTTCAAGGCCCTGGGGGACCTCCTGATCACTGGGCCCACCAACACGAACGTGATGGACCTGCGCATCTGCCTGATCGTCTAGTGAAGTAACTTGGAAAGTCTGCTATGTTTCCCGAGAGGCTCGGCGTTCGGTGCGATCCAGGGTCCCCTCTCCGATTTGTTTGGGCTCCGTCTCCCTCTCCCCCGAAGTCGCCCGGCACAAATCTCCGAGGGGACCCTGGATCGCACCGAACCACTCAAGCCGTGAAATGGAAACATAGCAGACTTTCCAAGTTACTTCACCTGCAGTGCGCCGCGACGACCTGTGACAGCCGAGATCGAGAGGAAAGAAGGGGAAGGGTGGGGTCAGGTCGTCATTCTACATTTTGCTGTCTGGCTTCAGAAACAATTCTCGCTGGAAAAATGTAGAATGACGACCTGACCCCTGATCCCTGTCCTCAGGTAGCGTCTTCTTCCGTGTCCTCGTCTTTGCCGTTCGGGCGAACCACATGCAGGGATTCTTTCAGGGCCTTGCGTTGCTGCCGCCTTTCTTCCCTCTCTTTCGCCTGGAGTCCGTTCAATAGGCCGGTAAGCTCCTGCCTGCGGTAACGAATGTTTTTCTCCAGGACCTCGAGGGCACGGATCATGGCCTCGATTTCCCGGGGGTCTTCCAGGGAGGCGCACACCCGGAGGATCTGCTCGAAGCTGAGTGCATGGAGGTTCATGAGGAGGGGGCCTCCGCTGCCGGGGTTCAAGAAGAAAACAGAGCCGCCGGCATTATACCAGTGCGGACGTCCCTGTCCCAAGCACCAAAAAAACCGCCGGGGACGTAGCGATCCCCGGCGGCGGCTTGTTTCCTCTCGGTGTAACGAGAGCGGCCCCTTGTCAGGCCACTTCTTCGTCGAGCTGCCTGCGGGCTTCCATGTCGAAGAGCACCCGCTCGCGGGCCTTGTCGATCCCCAGCTCTTTGCGCTTCTTGTCGATGTGGGCGATCATCTTCTGCGCATGCTTGATCGGGTCTGCTTCCACATCCCACATTCCGCCCAGCTCGTTTTCCAGCTGGTTGAACAGGTAATCCTGGAACACGGGAGCGCCCGTGACCGGCAGGCCGACCCCGAAGACCGTATAGACGCCGGAGGCGACAAAGTAATGGCCGATGCTGATCGCCTTCTCGCTCATCCACTCGGGGGCGGATCCGGCCACCGGAACGTCGCTGATGTCGTTGCCCAGTCCACCGGCGTTCACCACCCCGGTGGCCGCCATCAGGATGCGGCTGTTGTCCACGCATGAGCCCATGTGCAGCACAGGGGGAATGCCCACGGTCTCGCACACCTCTGCCAGGCCCGGCCCGCAGAATTCCTTGGCCGCCTCCGGGGTAAGCAGGCCGGCCTTGCCGCAGGCCATGGCGCTGCATCCCGTGGTGAGCACGATCACGTCGTTCTTCAACAGTTCTTTGATGATGACGAGATGATCGTTGTCATGGATGGTCCGGGCGTTGTTGCAGCCCACCACGCCGCCGATACCGCGGATCCGGCCGTTGATGATGTTGTCGTTCAGGGTGTAGTAGGTGCCACGGAAGCTGCCGCCCAGGTGGTACTCGATGGACTCGTAAGTGAAACCGGCCACCATGGGAGACTGCTCGTCCGGGATCATCACCTCGGCCCTACGATTGGGGAAGTTCTCGATCGCCGTTTTGAGGATCTCTTTGGCGTTGTCCAGGGCATGATGCTCGTCGAACTCGATGTGTATAGTGCCGGCCTCTTCCATCTTGGCCCGCGTATTCGTCGTGATGATCTTGGTGTGGAAGCATTTGGCCACGTTGGCGATGTTTTCCATGATGCACTGAACATCCACGACCATGGCGTCGACCGCGCCCGTAATGATGGCCAGCTCCTGCTGGAGGTAGTTCCCCGCCACGGGAAGCCCGTGCCGCATCAGGATTTCGTTGGCCGTGCAGCACATGCCGGCCAGATTGATGCCCTTGGCGCCCTTGGCCTTGGCCATTTCCTGCATCTCAGGCGTTCTCGAGGCAACCACGATCATCTCGGAAAGAAGCGGCTCATGGCCGTGGATCACCACGTTTACCTCGTCCTGTTTGAATACGCCGAGGTTGATATCCCCATGGATCGGTACCGGAGCTCCGAACAGGATGTCCTGGAGGTCCGTCGCAATCATCGAGCCGCCCCAGCCGTCGGCGATGGCGGCCCGGCTTCCCTGCTTGATCAGGTTCTTGTAGTCCTGGTCCACGCCCATGTGGGTGCGGTGCATGATCTCCACGATTTCCCGGTCGATCCCCCGGGGTACGATGTCGAGCTTTTTCCAGAGTTCGTAGCGAGCCTTGGGCGCTCTCTTGGCGGTGTAGATCTCGCCCTCCTGCTTGCCCCATTCGGCCAGGGCCTTCTCGCCGAGTTCGATGGCGATCTCCTGGGTGTCCCTCGGCTTCTCGTCGTCGCCTTCCCCGACCGTGACCGGAATTTCAAAGATCTTGGCCACGTCGATGAGCCTTTTCGTGTCCTGGATCTTGTAATCCGCCGCCTCGCCCCTGGCAGCCGCCAGGAAGACCTCGGCGACCCCCCGGCCGTGATCCGAGTGGGCGGCCGCCCCGCCCGCGATCATCCGAACGAAATTGCGTGCGGCGATGGTGTTGGCCGTTGCGCCGCAAAGCCCCATGCGCGTATCTTCCCCCTCGATACCCTTCTTCGGCAGGGGCAGCCTGCACGGCCCCTGGGAGCAGACCTTGCAACAGGTCCCCTGTACGCCGATGTTGCAGGGCTTCATCTTGTCGGCACGGTCAAAGATGGTGGAGATGCCGTCCGCCTCCGCCTTGTCGATCATCTTCTGGCTCGCCGGGTCCACACTCTTCAGTGCCTTTTCCGCTTTTTCCTCTGCCATGTCCCGTTCTCCTCCTTGTTGTGGATTTCCGCTGGGATCTCCATGGTTGTGATGATCAGGAACAATCAGCCTCGTTTTCCGGTCTCGAGGTTGCTCGCATTTCCGCACGTCTCACAAAGACCCACCCAGAGGATCTGGCTCTGTGCGATCCAGTATCTGCCGGAGGCCTTCACCTCGGAATCGATCTGCTTCAAGTTCGGGTCTTCCATGAGTTGATCTTCGATTCGCTTACACTTCGAACACATGAAGTGGCCGTGAAGATCGGTGATCGGGTCATAGCGGGCGGCGTCCACCACCGGCCGTATCACGCCGATCATCTCCTTTTCCGTCAGGGCCTGCAGCGTGTGGTAGACCGTGTTGAACGAGATGGTCGGGTGCACCTGTTTCACCGCTGCATAGATCTGTTCCGCCGTGGGATGATCCCTTCTGGACAGGAGCACCTGAAAGATCACGATCCGCTGGGGCGTTGCCTTCAGGCCGGCCGACCGGAGACGCCCGGCGATCTCCGACTTCCTGACCAGGTCTTCCGAAGGCACGGGCACGCTTCTTGCTTCTGGTCCTTTGGGGTCCATCCGTGCAGCTTAGCCGGTTCCTGGAGGATTGTCAATACTAGGTGATAATCGTTCCAAACTGGGATTCGAGTACCCCTTATTGTGTTGCCCCGGGCTTTGTGTCATAATTTTTAACGGATGTGGACGCAATAAGTACCCGAAATTTCGAATCATTTTCTTGGCTTGAGTCGATTGAGGCCGTATGCCCCTTTCCCCTTCCAGACCAGTCCCGGGACGTCATGGGTCCCATGTTTCCCTTTTCAACCTCTCTAGAGGGGCCTTTCTGTTGTGTGCCTGCTTCCTTCTGGTCTGGGCGGCCTGTTCCTGTGGGAGACGGGGCCCGGAGGATACGAGCGAGGCGACGGAAAGGGCCGGCAGGCAGGCGGAAGAAGACGCCGTGCCTGTCACTGTGATCCGTCCCGCCAAAGGCGATATCCTCCAGTCGATCCATGCGACCACCACGGTGGAGGCGAAATACGAAGCCGATGTCTACTCGAAGATGACCGGCTTCTGCCATCGCATCTTTGTCGAGGAAGGGGACCCCGTCCGGGCGGGGGATCTCCTTGCCAAGCTTGACGATGCGGAGATCCGGCTCGCCTTCGAGCAGGCGGCCGCGCGTCTCGAAAAGGCGAAGAACGACCGTGACCGGGCCGTCGAACTCCATGCGGACGGCCTGATCAGCGACCAGGCATACCAGAATCTTTCCGTAAAGTATCGACTTGCGAAGGCGGACTATGACCTCTCCAAGAAGCGGCTGGACGACACCTCCATCGTCGCGCCCCTCTCCGGTGTGGTCACGGAACGGCATGTCAAAGTGAGTGACCTGGTGAGTACGACCAAACCGCTGTTCAAGGTCGTCGATCTTCGTACCCTCGAGGCGGAGGTCCACATACCGGAACAGGATTACGCAAAGGTTCAGGTGGGGCAGAAGGCGATCCTGACGGTCGACGCGTTCCCGGAAAAGCCGTTTCTCGGCAAGGTGGAGCGGAAAAGCCCGGTCATCGACTCCCAGAGCGGGACCGCTGAGGCGACCATTTCCGTGCAGAATCCGGAAGGGGTTCTGCGTCCCGGTATGTTCGTTCGTGTCCAGATCGTTGTTGCGGTCCATCACGATGCCCTGACTCTTCCGAGGGAAGCGATCGTCATGCAGGGAGACAGGAAGACGGTATACACGGTCAGGGACGGGATTGCGCGGGAAGTCGCTGTTCGGACCGGCTTCCAGGAAGCGGACCGCGTGGAGATCCTGGACGGAGTCGCCGCGGAGGACCGCGTCGTCGTCAGGGGGCATCTCGGCCTGCAGGATGGCACAAGGGTACGCGTCATTGAAACACTCGACGGCTGACCTCCGCATAGCGATCCGTCGTCCCGTCACGGTGGCCATGATCTTTATGGGCGCTGTGGTGTTCGGGATGAAGTCCTACCAGGAACTCGCCCTCAATCTCATGCCGGATCTGTCCTACCCGACGTTGACCGTGCGCACCGAATACCCTGAGGCCGCACCGGAGGAGGTGGAGAGCTTTGTCACGCGTCCCCTGGAAGAGGCCCTGAGTACGGTGAGCAACCTGGTGGAAATCCGGTCCATATCGAGCGCCGGTCTCTCCGAGGTCATCCTCGAATTCTGGTGGGGTGCGGACATGGACCTGGTTTCCCTGGATGTCCGGGAGAAGATGGATCGGGTTTTCCTCCCGGAAGAGGTCAAACGGCCGACCATCCTCCGTTACAACCCGGCCCTGGATCCGATTCTCAGGCTCGGAATCTACGGCGACCAGGACCTGGTCGTCCTGCGCCGGGTAGCGGAGAAGGAATTGAAGCCGGATGTGGAGGGGCTTCCAGGCGTTGCGTCCGTGAAAGTCAAGGGAGGCTTCGAGGAAGAGGTGATCATCGATGTGGATGAGGCCCGGCTCGCCCAGCTGGGCATCACCGTTGAGCAGGTCGCTCAGCGGCTCTGGCAGGAGAACATCAACCTTGCCGGAGGAAGCTTGAAGGAAGGGAAGGCGGAGTACCTGGTGCGCACCCTGAACGAATTCACCGGCCTCAAGG
>WFRX01000136.1 GCA_015486285.1 bacterium | reverse complement strand
CCTTGTATGTGGTTTCCTTTGGCGGGGAAGGTGTCTCCGCCTTCCCGGGAACCTCGGGAACATCCGGGACCTTGAGCCGCTGGCCCACGTAGATGGCCCCCGGGGGCTCGATGCCGTTCAATGCCGCCATGGCGAGCCACGAAACCCCGTACCTCCGTCCGATGCTGATGAGGCTCTCCCCCGGCTGCACAATGTGCACGGTCCCGCCTCCAGGGGAGAGGGAGGGGCGCAAGGCCGTCTTTCGTCCGGTCCCTGCCTCTCCCGCGGCCGGGGCCTTGCCGGGTCCCGCTCCGGAAGCCCCTGCGGGGGCGGGCGCTTTCCCGGCGGCTGGTTCGGCCCGCTCCGTTTTGGCCAGACGGGTGTGGTCGGGGGCGACTGTCCGGGGCGGCGGGCTTGCGATGGCAGGCGCCTGTGCCTTAGCCGACCTTCGGCTCTCAGGCGGTGGGGATGCGCGGGCCGTCTTGACCGATTTTTCCGCCCCTGTGTTCTTATTGATGACGAGCACTTGTCCCGGGATGAGACCGCCCGTTGCCTTCAGGTCATTCCAGACGCGGAGTTGATCCTCGGTGACACCGAATTTCTTGCTGATTCGGGCCAGATCCTCCCCTGCTTTCGCGCGGTAATAGATCTTGTATTTTTTCGCGAGATTGTTCGGTCCGCTCTCGTCCGCCGTATCCCGGCGCGGTCCCTCGGGCGGTTTCGTGGGCGGGGGGGCCGCTTTCGCCTCCAGGGACGGCCGCTCCGTTCGCATCAGAAGTTCGTCCATTCCCTCGAGCAAAAGCTTCTTGTCCTGCTCCGACTGTTCCAGCGCTGTCTGAATCGCCTGCAACCTGGCCCGGATCTGGTAGAGCCCGAACACGAGGACGCTGCACAGGATGAGTGCAGCCGCCCAGACCGACAGGGTGATGTTGCCGGAGAGCATCCTGTCCGCCCTGGACCTCTCCCCGGGAAAGCCGCGGTGAAGGCCGACGATATCGGACGTACGGGAAGCGCCTGTATCCAACCGCCCATTCGCGCGGCCCTTCTCGTGCGTCGGCATGATTGCGCACCTTTGCGCTTCTGTATGGAGGGGGAGTCTCCTCTTCTTGCTATGATCCTAATTCTTGGTGGCGGTGTCCGTCAAGGGGAATTATGGAATCCAGCAGACTTTTATAACCATATAGAGCCCGGCTGCAAATCCCGCCGGGGCCGGAGGCGCTTAAAGCAGGTTGCCGCTGATGATAATCGCCCCGCCGATGCCGTCGGCCGTGATCACCTGATGCTTGAGGGCCAGGGCTTGCGCATCGAGAAGCATATGGTTGTTGGTGATCTGGAAGTTTCCGTTGACCCGCCTCAAGCCGCTGAGACCAAGATGATTCAGGACGAGATGGTTGTGAATCAACAGGTTCCCGCCGATTACCTCCAAGCCCTGCAGCCCGCCCAGGCTCAAGAGGAGACCGTTGTCGTGAATAGAAACGCTCCCGTAGACGGCCTGCAGGCCCTGGAGGCCGTCCAGGTTCACCAGGGCGGTCTGTTCGATGATCAGGTTTCCGAAGATGTGCGTATATTCGGAATAATCAGCCAGGTCATCCCGATCGTTGATCCTGACGTTCCCGAAGTACGGTTTGCAGCCTGTACAGGCAAGGAGCAATCCAACGACCAACAGGACCGGCACACGCTTCATCACGAACCTCCTTTGTTTCGTTATTCTAAGGATTATGTATTTAAATAACTATGCAACCACTGCCTACATTTTAGCATAACCTTCGAAAATGAGATATAATTTTATCTCAGCGAATCATCTATGTCAACGGAAAAATTGCCTGACACGCACCCTGGGAGATAGATTCACTGGGATTTCTCAGGTGTGAAGAAGATTTATGAAAAGTAACGAATAGCATAGAATAAATCAATGCTTCTTCAAATAAAAAATGTATTTCTTTAGCGGCCCGGTCAGGGAAGTACAGCTTCCGGATGCACGACCCTTGACACATCCTTCCCTTCACGGTTAGCCTCCTGCCCGATGGGAAGGGCTTTCCGGCCCTCCTGGGAATGACTGAAAGCGTGGCCTTTGGATGGGATCTCAGACAGATAAAGCCGGTGGAGTGGAGGGCTTGTCGCCATGATCGGAAGATTGAGGTTTTTCCCGGAGAAGCTGAACTGGATGAGCTTTGAAGAGCGCAAGGAACACAAGGAGGCCCTTTTGCGCCGACACCTGCGATACATGTACGACCGTTCTCCGGAATACTACCAGGTCAAATTCAAGGAATGCGGGGCCGTGCCGGAGGACATCAAGACCCTTGAAGACCTTCGGACCCTGCCGGTCATGATGGACAAGGACGCCGAACGGCAGAGCATGGAGGCCTCCTTGGAAAAATACGGCCATCCCTTTGGCCTGCACGCCTGCTGCGATCCTGCGGATGTAATCAGCACGGGCGGCACATCGGGGACGACGGGCCACCCTACCTATCCGTATTCGCAGACGGGGGAGGATTTCGATCTGGTGGGCCAGACGGTGGCGTGGGTGCACAACGACGTGCTCGGCCTCGGCCGGGGCGACCGGGCCTTTTTCCTGTTCCCTCTGGGCGTATACGCCACGTCCGTATTGCTTCCGGGCATCCGCCGGGCCGGTGTGCTGCCCCTGGACATCGACATCAGGCTCGGCACGCAGGTGGCCCTGGACCTGGTCAAATGGACCCGGCCCAATTTCTGGTGGACCGGGCCGACCATTGCGTTCTTCTTCATCGATCTCTTCAAGGAAAAGCTCGGCATCGATCCGAAAGACCTGGGCTTCAAATGCCTCCTGCTGACGGGCGAGATAGGGGCCGGGATTCCGGAACTCAAGAAGACCGTCGAAGACGCGTACGGATGTCGCTGGTACGACTTCTGGGGGCCCTCCGCGACGTCCCTTTCCATGTCGTGCAATTCGGATGAATACTACGGTCTGCACAACTTTGCGGACGACTGGGACATCTGCTACGAGGATTTGATCGATCCCGGCTCCAGGCAGCCGGTCGAAGTGAAAGACGGGGCCGTGGGGGAGATCGTGGTCACCCACTTGAGAAAAAAGGCCTCTCCTTATCTGCGGTATGCTACGGGTGACGTTGTGGAGGTCGCCACCTCGGAATGCCCCGGGTGCGGGTTCAAGGGCTACCGGGCCAAAGTGATCGGGCGGGCGGATGACATGCTGACGGTCAAGGGGGTGAATGTATTCGGCCGGGTCATCAAGGAGAAGCTGCAAACGTTTGTGCCCCGGGTGACGGGCCTGATGCGGATCATCAAGGAGGACCCTTCTCCGCGGATCACCACACTCAAGCTGAGACTGGAATACGGACCCGGGATGGAGGGAAAGCTGGATGAACTCGCCGCGGAGATCAAGGCGGTGATGAAGTCGGAACTGCGGGTCAATCCGCAAATCGAATGGACGGAACCGGGATCCCTCCAAACGGCTTCCCATAAACAGCCCCTGTTCGAGAAACGCTACGAATAAAATTCGAATTTCGAGCGCCACTCGACCTATATCTTCCTATCCTGCTCTTGACATAGGCGAATCAACCGGTTAAAACTAATAAATTAGTTGCGATTGAAGCCGGATTCCAGCAGAGAGGGAGTTCGAATATTCCGAGTGCTACTCGGATTTTTTCTTTTCCCCTGAATTCGCGGAGGCGGGGACGGTTAAAAGCAAGAGCAATAAGAGGCAGCGGTCGGAGGGGCGGCGCGAACGGATCCTGGATGCAGCCGGGGAGCTTTTCGAAGCAAACGGCTACCAGGGTACCACAACGGCTGAGATTGCCGCGGCGGCCGGGGTCCCCGAGGGCACCCTGT
>WFRX01000135.1 GCA_015486285.1 bacterium | reverse complement strand
GGCCGCCTCCCAGATCTCGACCGACCCGGCCATGGAGCCCGTGTGGGACATGACCGCCCGGCGGGCGGACGGGGCCTTGCCCACCTTCCAGAGCAGCACCGGCTTTTCGGCGGCCGCCTCCTTCAGTGCGTCCAGAAAGGCCCTCCCGTCCCGGACCCCCTCCAGGTAGGCGGCGATGGCCCGGGTCGCCGGGTCGCGCCCGAAGTAGCGGAGCAGATCCGCCTCGTCCAGGTCCACGCCGTTCCCGTAACTCACGATGGCGCTGAAGCCGATGCCGAGGCTCTTGCCCTGCCGCCCCATGTGGGCCGAGAGCCCGCCGCTCTGCGACAGGAAGGCGACATCGCCGGGGGTGGTCGAAAAATCGTGCCCCGGCAGCAAGGTGAGGCGGTTGCGGGGATTGTAGATGCCGAAGCAGTTGGGCCCGATGATCCGGAAGCCGCCCCGACGGGCCAGGTCGAGTACCTTTCGCTCCAGCTCCTTGCCCGCCTCGCCGCTTTCCCGAAATCCGGCCGGGATCATGACGACCCCCTTTACGCCCAGCCGGCCGCACTGCTCCAGCACCTCCAGGGACCGTTGGGCCGGGATCACGATGTAGACCAGATCGGGCGTCTCGGGCAGGGACGGAAGATCCGGGTAGGCCTTCCGGCCCAGGATTTCCGCCTCCTTCGGGTTGACCAGGTAGACGGGTCCGGTGAAGCCCATGGCGAGCTGGGAGGCGGTGAGCATGCCGCCGAACTTTGCCGGGTTGTTCGATGCGCCCACGATGGCGATGGACCGGGCATTCAGGATGTCGTCGATTTGTGCGAAGTCGAAGCCCACGGTTGATTTCCTTTCCAGTATTACGGGTGATCCAGTCTCCCCAGGATGGCAATGAGCAGGGCCCAGAACCGCTTGACCGATGGGATGTAGACCTGTTCGTCCGGCGAGTGGGCGCCCCGGATGGTGGGCCCGAAGGAGATCATGTCCATCCCGGGGAACCGGGCCCCGATGATCCCGCATTCCAGGCCTGCATGGATCGCCGTTACCTTCGGCTCCCTCCCGAACAGGGACGGGTAGACCGCCTTTGCCAGACCGAGGATCGGCGAGGCCGGGTCGGGCCTCCAGCCGGGGTAGCCTTCCCCGTGATGAATCCGTGCCCCGGCAAGCCTCCCGGCCGCGGCCACCGTTTCCGACGCCCCGTCCAGCTCCGCGGCCACAGAGCTTCGCTGGCTGGTTGAGATCACGAGCCCCCCGCCCTCGATGCGGACAACGGCCAGGTTGGTCGAGGTCTGGACCAGGCCGGGGATATCGGGGCTCATGCTGAGCACGCCGTGAGGGAGGCAGATGAGGAGGTCGAGGAGGCGTGCCTGCAGGTCCGCGCGGATCACCTCGCCGGGGAGTGGGATCCCCTCATCCGCGACCCGCACCCAGGCGCCGGGATCCTGCCCCCGGAATTCCTCCTTGACGATCGCGTCGAACTCCCGGACCGCCTGCCGCAGGGCGCCGAGATGGTCCCGGGGCAGGCAGACCCGGGCCTCGCATTCCCGCGGGATCGCGTTCCGCTTGCTTCCCCCCTCCATGCCTGCAAGCCGCAGTTGCAACAGCGGCGCCTTTTTCGCGAGAAAGCGGGCGAGGAGCTTGATCGCGTTGCCCCTGCCCCGGTCGATCTCCAGGCCCGAGTGGCCCCCCAGGAGGCCCCCCACCCGGATCGAGGCGGCGGCGCAGCCGTCGGGTGCCGGTTCGGTGTTGAGCGGCAGGGTGAGCAGCGTGTCCCGGCCCCCCGCGCACCCGATGTAGATCGTCTCTTCATCCTCGGAGTCCAGATTGAGCAGGATCCTGCCCTCGAGCATGTCCGGGGCGAGCGTGGTCGCGCCCGTCAGGCCCGTTTCCTCGTCCACGGTGAACAGAAGCTCCAGGGGGCCGTGCGCCGCGTCCTTCGCCTCGATCAACGCCAGCATCGCCGCCGCCCCGATCCCGTTGTCCGCTCCGAGGGTCGTGCCTTCCGCACCCATCCAGTCGCCCTCCCGTCTCCACCGGATCGGATCCTTCGAAAAATCGTGGGCCGTCTCCTTGTTCTTCTCGCAGACCATGTCGAGGTGCGCCTGCAGGACCACCACGGGCCCGTGTTCCATCCCCAGGGCAGCTTTCTTGCGGACCACCGTGTTTCCCGTCGCGTCCGTCCGCTGGTCGCATCCGTTGCGGGCGGCCGTCTCGAGAACATATTTCCGAACCTCGGCTTCGTTCCCGGAACAGCGCGGGATCCGGCTGACGGCCAGAAAGTGCTCCCAGAGCGACCGCGGCTCCAGCCCTTCGAGTGCATCGGTCCTGTCGTTCATGTGCCTTTGCCTTTCTACCTAAGTTGACGGAACCAGGAGAAGGAGAGCCAACAAGAGGAGCGGGATGCGCCGCCTGCTGGAGATTGGGGACAGCCGCCTTGTGACGGTACCCAAGCGGCCGTCCCCAACCCCCAAAGCCAATGAGCTGCCCCCTCATCCTGACCTTCTCCCCCGGCGGGGGAGAAGGGAATAGATGTGCTCACGCTCGTCGGCCCCCGATACCATCCCCGCTCCGTTGAGCCGGGCAGCTCCGAAAATCGCCCACCCCTCGGGGCGCCTTTCGGCGGCCTGGCGGCCTCGCCGAGGCGCCCCTCGGCCCACCGCCGCCAGGGCAAAGGGTAAAAGGGTAAAGTGTAAGACCCCCTACTTAGCTGATCTGCAAAGGCGGAAACCCAGGTCGAGGTAGCGGTACCCGGACCTGTTGTAGTAGCGAAACGCTGACCGGCAGCGCCCCGCGCTGCTGCGCCAGCTACCGCCACGAGACACCCGGAAGGAGCCGCTTGAAGGCCCGGCCGGGTCGGTCACGGCCCCTGCCGAATAGGCCCCGTACCAATCCCAACACCACTCCCACACATTACCGATCATATCGTAGAGGCCCCACTTATTCGC
>WFRX01000134.1 GCA_015486285.1 bacterium | reverse complement strand
TGTTGGAGATGGGCATGATGGGCGGCGGCACCGAACTCCTGCAGTTCTTCATCGAGGGGCGCACCCCGCTGTTCGGCGACTGGCTGCTCGACCTCGCCGGCGCGGCCCTGGCCCTGGCCCTCGCCGCCGTGTGGAGGCAGTGGCGCAGCAGCATGCGCCGATCCGCCGGATGACTTGCCAGGAATATCAATCAAGGAAAGGATCGTCCTCCCGAGTGATTTGTGGTCTCCCCTCGGTTTTGGATAGAATAAGGACGCCGGAAAGATGGAGGAGATGAGAGCATACTTGGCGATTATGTACCCATTGGAGGCAAAAATGACTGAAAGTCGAGGAAGCACCGCTGCCCACCGATCCGTTCGGAGTCCCGGGGGCCCGACGCCGATTGCGCGCGGCCTCACTCTCAGCCTCATCCCCAGCCTCACCTTTACCGTCGGCCTCTCCATCGCCCTCGCCATCACGATCGTCCTGGGCGCGGCCGGCCGGTCCGCCGCCCAGGGGCCGAACATGCCCCTGCGGTTCAAGATGGTCGCCGAGTTCCACGACCCGCACAAGGACCAAGACGCCGGGGGCGTAAACGCATTCACCGTGAACATCCTGAGGAAGACCTGGATCGTCGACATCCACGAATCCTACATGCAGCAGGGCGGCGTGCTGGGCACCACCGTTCTCCAGCAGATCTACCCTCCGATCCTGACCTTCACAGGCCCCAAGAAGATCACGGATCAGCTGACCGACCCGGCCGTCGAAGGCAAGACCTACACCCTTACCGGGCAACTCTACATCAAGCAGCGCGTGTTCCAGATCAACACCGTCGAGGGTCCCAAAGGAGAAGAAGGAGCCGAAGCGGAATCCGCCCCCGATGCCGAATCCAAGCCCGGATCACCCAAGCCTTGATCCCGTCGGAAATACTTACAACTCTGTAATATCAAAGTATTACACCAGGCCTTCAACCTAATCCTTCAACATTACTAGCATAATCAAGCGAAACTCCGAGTCCCTTACTTAGGAAGTCGGATTTCTTTACGCTTTCGAAAGCGCCCGTGGACCGAACCGCTGACGCCAACTTTCCTTGCCTCGCAAGACCACCCATCGAAAAGTCTCTAAAAAACAAATAGATACGGGGCTCCAGCGCACACAGTTCCGGGAGGGGCCCGACTCTGGCCCAGCGTTTGCTAATATATATTTCCGCTCGGGGTGCTATCCAATCGTATTCATCCCTGGCAGCACCTCAACACGAAACTTACAGATTCGGCTCACCCCGGTTTTCCCGAGACGGGAGAAAGGTTCTACCGAAATCATGGAGCATGAAAAGGTCTTCCTGCGCTCCAAGGATGTCGCGCAGATCCTCGACTGCAGCCCCGACGATGTCTACCAGGTATTGCAGAAAGGCGCCATGCCGGCCATCAAGAAGGGCAAGTTCTGGCTCTTCCGGTATGAAGACGTCATGGCGTACAAGGAGCAGGAAGAAAAAAGCGCCTGACCGACTTTTGTTTGCGTGAATTGGGTTGACTGGAAAAAGTGGAAAAAAAAGGAAAAAGGGGACGCACCTATTTTCGCTGCGTTGTATCCGCGGGAATGGGAGCGTCCCCTTTGTTTCTTCCCGCGGCTCTACACACAAAATCAAAATTCCTTCTCCCCCCCCGGGGAGAAGGCCAGGATGAGAGGGCGCATCGGCGCAATGCAATAATGCAATAAGCCAAGCCTGATAATCATGGAAAAAGGGGACGCACCTCTTTTCGTTCAAATTCCTTCTCCCCCCCGGGGAGAAGGTCAGGATGAGGGGGCGCATCGGCGCAATGCAATAATGCAATAAGCCAAGCCTGACCCCGGTTTGGGGGGCGGTTGCGTGTGGGCTGTTTCTTTTGCGCCATGCCGTCTCCTTCCTTGCTTTTTACGTCCTCCCTTGACATCTTAACATAACATACTGCGGCTCCCCCCAAGGAAGTTAGACGCAGAATTTCGTATTACAGAAAGAAACCAGCGGCAAGTATGGGCGTTTCCGAGGATCATGAAAATGCCCGCCTGCCCATACGTACTCGGAAGCGGAGGGGGGCGACGAGGAGAAGGGAGAGAGGTCCTGCGGTGGAAAAAAAGAATTTCTCCGGGAGTCGAAGCATTTTATTGGCATCAGGCATTGTGCTGTTCCTGGCCGCGGTGGTGGGAGGGTACTGGTTCTTCTTCATGCGGGGCTTTGTCTCTACCGATGACGCCCGTTTTGATGGAGACATGGTTGACCTTGCGCCGGAAATCGGCGGACGGCTGACAGAGGTGCGTGTCCGTGAGGGCGATCCGGTGAAAAAGGGAGAGATCCTCTTCGTGCTGGACAAGAAATTGCCGGCAGCGGCCGTGACCCAGGCCGAGGCGATGCTGGCTGCGGCCCAGGCCGATCTTTCCCTGGCGCGGGCCAATTACGAAAAGGCGCTTCATGGACCCCGGTCCGAAGACATCGAGATCGCCGAGGCAACCGCCATGCAGATCCGGGCCGCCAGAGACCTGGAGGCGATTGAGCTGAAGCGGGCCAAGGCCCTGTATGCCAGCGGGGCCGCCACGCTGGAGAAGCTCAATCGTGCGCAGAGTACCTTTGACGCCGCGCAAAAACAGTTGGAGGCGGCCCAGCACAAGCTGCGTCTTCTCAAGAATGGAACCCGCCCCGAGGATATAGCGGCGGCGAAGGCGAAGGTCGCATTGGCCGAAGGGGAGGTCGAGAAGGCAAAGGCCGCCCTGTTGAAGGCCCATATCAATCTGAGGCACACCACGGTTCGTTCCCCCTTCGATGGTGAGGTCGTGCGGCGGTGGAAAGACCCCGGCGCACTGCTTCGGCAGGGAACGCCCGTCTTGACCCTGTTTCATACGGCCACCCTCCATGTCTCCGCAAACATTGAAGAGACCCAGCTGAGCAGGATCCGGAAAGGCGAGCCGGTGGATATTTCCGTGGACGCCTTTCGGGATCTTCATCTGAAGGGACACGTGGACAAGATCTTGCGAGCCACGAATTCCGAGTTCAGCCTGATCCCGGCCCAGGGGGTTGCAGGGACTTTCATCAAGGTGACCCAACGCGTGCGCGTCCGGATTGCGATTGACGAGCTGCCTGAGGGCCCGTCCGACGGCCCGCGTCTCGGCCCGGGCATGTCCGTTGAAATCCGTATTCATACCCGCCCGGCCGGGTCCGCTCCGAGCAAGACGGCAGGCAATGGATAAGACGCAGACCTCCGTTACGTATCGCTGGTTTGTCCTCAGCATCATCATGTCGGGCGCCTTCATGGTGATCCTGGACATGACGATCGTCAATGTGGCGCTGCCGCACATGATGAGCGCCCTGGGTGTGAACCGGGACAAGGTCGAGTGGGTGGTGACGGCCTTCATCCTTACCACGGCGGTCACCGCAACGCTCATGGGATGGCTCTCGAGCCGGTTCGGGTATAAGCTCGTCTACCTCGTCAGCCTGCTGATCTTCACCGCAAGCTCGGCGGCATGCGCCTTTGCCTGGAGCTTCGAGTCCCTGATCGCGGCCCGGGTCCTGCAGGCGATCGGGGGAGGCGCCATACAGCCGGTCGGCCTGGCCATCGTGGCCGACCTCTTTGAACCGCACGAACGCGGCCGGGCCCTGGGGATCTGGGGCGTGGGCATCATGGTCGGGCCCGCGGTGGGGCCTACCCTGGGTGGCTATCTTACGGAGTGGTTCAGCTGGCGGGCCATCTTTTTCGTGAACGTGCCGGTCGGCATCCTCGCGATGTTGTTCGGGCTGCTGCTGATCAAGAGCAAGTCCTTTGCAGAGCAGAAGCGCGAGCCTTTCGACCTGCCGGGATTTATTTTTCTCGCCGTGGCCCTGAGCGCCGGGCTCATCGCCTTGAGCAACGGCCAGGAGAAAGGCTGGCACTCGGACTACATTCACGTCTGCCTGGCCTTCACGATCGTGGGTCTGGTCTTCTTCATTTCGTATGAGCTGTCGGCCCGGCATCCCTTGCTGGATCTGCGGCTCTTCTGCATCCGTAATTACACGCTCGCCATCCTGCTGGGCGTCTTTCGCGCAACCGGCCTTTTCGGCGGATTGTTTCTGCTCCCCCTGTTCTTGGAGAACCTCGTCGGGTACACAACGGTCCAGGCAGGACTCTGGATGGTGCCCAGCGCGGTTACCGTGGCGGTCGTGATGCCCATTGCGGGGAGGCTCACCGACAAATACAGCTATCGCTGGCTGGTCACGATGGGCACGGCCATGGTCGGTTTTTCCCTGTTCCTGTACGGGAACCTGGATCCCTTGTCCGGCTATGTGCAAATCATCGGGCCGCAGTTCATCCGAGGGGTGGGGCTGGCCTTCATGGTGGCGCCCCTGCTGACCGCGGCGCTCAACGCGGTCCCAGAGAAAAGAATGGCGATGGCTTCCAGCTACTTGAGTGTGGCCCAGCGCGTGGGCGCCTCCTTCGGCATTGCGCTGCTCAATACCTATGTGACCAATTCCACGCACATCCACGCGGTCCGAATCGGAGAACTCCTGCCGCCCCAGTCCGACGCATTTTACCGGCTTTCCCTGAAAGCCTCTTCCCTGGTCTTTCACGGAGAACACGGCGTCCTACCGAGCAAGGCATTGATCCTCTCCGCTCGTACGATCCTCCACCATGCACTGGTGCTCGGCTTTGACAATGGCTTTGTCCTTGCCGGCATGTTCCTTATTGCCGCAATCCCGCTCGCGCTCCTCCTGCAACCCTTAAAAACCCGCCGAACCGAAACCCCCATCATACCATAACCAATAACCCACTGCGCACCGCGCAGCAGCCAATAATGCAACAAACCAAGCCCGACCCCAAGGACGCCCACCGCGCAGCAGCCAATAACCCAACAAACCAAGCCCGCCCCCAAGGACGCCTAGCTTTCCTTCTCCCCCCCGGGGAGAAGGCCAGGATGAGGGGGCGTATCGCTGCCAGGAGTGTCCAGTGACGCGTAGTACCGTCATCCCCGCGAAAGCGGGGATCCCCCTCCTGCCAATAATGCAATAAGCCAAGCCTGACCCCGGTTTATACACAATCGACCCCTTGACATAAATATCAATAGTGATACTATATACACATGGCCAATGTTGAAGATATTCTGGCGAGAATGAGGGAGGAACCTATGGTGCTAAAGAATGATCGTTATACGTATCGGGTAACCTGGTCCGAGGAGGACGGCGAATATGTCGGTCTCTGTGCGGAATTCCCGAGCTTGAGCTGGTTGGCCGGATCCCCGGAAGCAGCCTTGAAGGGTATTCGCAGGGTGGTGGCAGAGACGGTGAAGGAGATGGAGTGCCACGGGGAGCAAGCGCCGACGCCGATTGCCGGCAGGCATTATAGCGGCAAGTTCATCGTGCGTGTGCCACCGGAAGTACACCGCGCCCTGGCCATCCAGGCGGCTGAATCAGGGGTCAGTCTGAATCGAATTGCCAGTGCCAAGTTGAGCCAGTAGCCTCCGTTTCCATCCGGGGGGAGATCCGGTCCCCCTCCCTCGCTGACTATGCCCGTCGTAGCTTTCCTTCTCCCCCCCGGGGAGAAGGCCAGGATGAGGGGGCGTATCCCTGCCAGGAGTGTCCAGTGACGCGTAGAACCGTCATCCCCGCGGAGGCGGGGATCCCTCTCCTGCCAATAATGCAATAAGCCAAGCCTGACCCCGGTTTATACACAATCGACCCCTTGACATAAATATCAATAGTGATACTATATAGACATGGCCAACGTTGAAGATATTCTGGCGAGAATGAGGGAGGAACCTAAGAATATCCGATTCACGGATCTATGCAAAGTCTGCAATTTCTACTTTGGGAAACCCCGCCAGGGGGGCAGCAGCCATCGGGTGTACAAGATGCCATGGAAGGGAGATCCGCGGATCAATATCCAGAATCACAAAGGAAAGGCCAAGGTGTATCAGGTCAGGCAGGTACTCAGGGCCGTCGAAAGGCTGGGGGTGGATCATGGTGCTAAAGAATGATCGTTATACGTATCGGGTAACCTGGTCCGAGGAGGACGGCGAATATGTCGGTCTCTGTGCGGAATTCCCGAGCTTGAGCTGGTTGGCCGGGTCCCCGGAAGCAGCCTTGAAGGG
>WFRX01000133.1 GCA_015486285.1 bacterium | reverse complement strand
GGAAACCGTATAGAGCGTCCAAGCCAGGGCGTCCTTGAAACCGGGGTAATGGTCCTCCATGTACTGTTTCATCCTCTCATAGGCCAGCAGGGTGAGCCGGCGGTCATGGGCCTGGCGGTCCGTGAGCGACACATAGGCATCCAGGAGCTGTTTGCCCGCGGGCGCCCGATCCGGGTCCATCCCGGAGCTGTCCCAGAACCCCATCCGCACGTCACTGTCGAAGCCGTCTTCCCTGCCGGCAACCTTCGGGACAAAGGTCAAATGTTCTTCCACAACCTTTTCGTTCAATGCGAAGTAGACCGCACCGATCCCGGCGCGCCAGAAGCCCTTCACCTGGTTCACAAAGGTATAGGGGAAATGCCGTTCCGGGATATACCGGAACATCTCGTTCACCATGCCCGAGTTGATCACGATCGGACACGCGATCTTCTCCTCGGCCCCGTTGATCTCGGCCAGCACCCCCTGCACCTTCCCGTTCTCGATCAGCACCTCCTTGACGCAGGCACCGGTCACCACCCTGCCCCCGCTTTCTTCGATCACCTCGCACAACTTCCCCGGGATCTGCACAAAGCCGGGCACGCCCGGGGTGGAGCACCCGCCGTAGGAGAACCGCTTCCCGGCCCGGGCCACGCCGCGGTTCATCAGGATACAGTCCCCGGCGGAAATGTTGGCCGGATCATTGATGGTGCAATTCATGGTGCCGTTCACGAAGTGGAACTCCTGGGTATTCTCGTTGTCCGTGTACGATTGCACCCACTCTTTCAGGCTCACGTGATCAACGGCATGCGCCTCCTCGGCGGTCATCTTGACCATGAGCCGGTTGATCTTGCCGGTCTCCACCCGGTCCTCATCGGTCATCCAGGGAAAGTTCCCGCCCTTTTCCGAACCGTTCTCAAAACGGTAGAGCTTCCCCCTGTTCCACCAGCCGGCGCTCACGGCCGGGTAGAGCTTCATCGATTTTCCCAGATACGCGAGACAGGTGTTGGTCCGGCCCTTTTCGGTGATCTGCAGGGTGTGGATGCCCGCTTCAAAGGTGTACCCGTCGAGATGCCCCCCCCCGAAAAGTTCGGGGAGGTCCGGCTCGGACTTCACATACCATGTCCTGGCCGCATCCAGGATGAGCTTCTTGTAGCTTCCCTCGCCTTCATCCTTGAACTCGAAAGATATGTCCCTTCCCCCCACGCGTGAAGCCTTTTCCAGGACCAGGACCTTCATCCCCTCCTTCCGGGCCAGGATGGCGCCTGCCGTCGGCCCGCCCACGCCTGCTCCGATCACGATCACGTCGAATTTCTCGTCGCCCATGCTCATCTCCTCACTCGTTTGCGATACGGATTCCGGGCTTGTCATCAAAAGAACGGGTGGCTCCAGACCCCGAGAGGATCGTACGATTCGCCCATGACCTGTCGCACGGTCCCAAGCACCTCCGACAGGGTGGCCTGATGCCGTGCCGCCTCGATCATGGCAGGCATCAGGTTCTCTTTTTCCCCGGTCTCCGCCCTCGACTTGAGGGCCAGAAGCGCCTCTTTCACCTTCTTCACGTCCCTCGACTCCTTCAGGCGCTTGATCCTCTCTCTCTGCTGCTCTTCCGAGGCCTCCGAGACCCGGTGTACATTCGTCATCCGGGACGATTCTTCCTGCTCCCGGAACTTGTTGAGCCCCACCACGATGCGCTCTCCGTCCTCCACCTCCTGCTGGTACCGCAAGGCCGCTTCATCCATCCGCCTGTCCACCCACCCGGAATCCAGGGCGGCGCGCATCCCGCCCTGGCCCTCGATCTCCTCCATGATGGCCTGAACCTCCTGTTCCACCTGCTCGGTCAGCGACTCGATGTAATAGCTCCCGCCGAGAGGATCCGCCACCTTAGCCACGCCCGTTTCATAGGCGAGGATCTGTTGGGTTCGGATGGCCAGCTTGACCGACTCCTCGGTGGGCAGGGCGATCGGCTCGTCGTAGGAACAGCAATGCAGCGACTGCACCCCTGCCAGGACGGCGGCCAGCGCCTCGTACGCCACGCGGACGATATTGTTCACCGGCTGCTGGGGCACAAGCGAGCAGCCCGCCGTGTGGACGCCGAACTTGAATTTCAGGGACGCCTCGGCCTTCGCGCCGAACCGGTCCTTCATGATCCTGGCCCAGATCCGCCTGGCGGCCCTGAGCTTGGCGATCTCCTCGAAGAAGTCCATGTGGGCGGAACAGTAGAAGGCAAAGCGGGGGGCGAAGGCGTCGATCTCCAGCCCGCGGTCGAGGGCGCCCTGTATATACAGGAGCGCAACGGAGAAACCGAAAGCGACCTCCTCGGGAGCGCTCAAGCCCTGCTCCCTCAGATCGTACAGGTTCACGTTGATCGGGTACCACCGCGGCATGTTGAGCGCGCAGTATTCGATCACGTCCACGCCCGTCTTCAAGGCCAGGTGGGTGGGTGAAGAAATCCGAAACCCTGCGTACCGGCAATGAATCGGATCGTTCTGAGTCGTCCCTGCCAGATCGGACGGCTTGAGCCCCTGATTCTGGGCGAGGGCGATATACTGGGCCAGCGTGACCGGGGTCTGGGTGGAAGAAACGATCAGGGACATGCTGATCTTATCGAGGGGGATGCCCTTCATCAGCAAATCGATATCCTCCAGGCAGCACATGGGCGCACCCTGCACGCCCACCTCCCCCTCCGCCCGGGGGTGATCCGAATCCAGGCCCATGATGCTCGGGTTATCCGGAATCACATTGAGCCCGCTCGATCCGTGCTCCATCAGAAAACGCAGGCGCTGGTTCGTGTCCTCCGGGGTCCCGTACCCGGTCACCTCCCGCCGGGTCCAGTAACGGCCCCGGAACATATTCGAATGAATGCCCCGCGTGTAGGGAAACTCGCCCGGATCCGCCAGGTCCTTCCGGTAATCCAGGGAAGCGAGATCCTCGGGGCCGTAAAAGTCCTTGAGCGGCAGTCCGGACCAGGTGTTCAGCCCCGCAGGCTTCTCGTAATAGGCATCCATGAGCTTCGAACCGCCCTTCTTCCCACCCTTCTTCTTCACCATCTCCCGACTCCTTCAGGACTCGATGTCATAAATGCGATCGCATTCGGAAGCCGATCCATCCCGACGGGCTGCGTCGCTCGTCGGTTACATCCTCCCGGTATTCGCCCTCCTCGCGCCTCGCCTCTCGGGTGCTTTCGTCCCCTCGACACGTAACCGTATTGTTGACATCGAGTACGAAAGGATCCGATCCAACCGTACGGTCACGTATGCAGCGTTGCGTGAAGGCCGGATATTGCGAGCGTCAGCGAAGCAATCCCCCGGCTTCGGCCGCTGTTGCTCTACTCGCCTTGAAAAAGGGGCTTCCGCTTCTGCAGAAACGCGCTGACCCCCTCACGGGCATCGGCGGTGTTCAGCAGTCGTTCGAGGCCCTCCATCTCCATGGCAAGCCCCCTGTCCAGGGGCTGCTCAATCCCCCTGTTGATGCATGATTTTACCACGGAGATCGACACGGGAGAACCGCCCCGCATCTCCTCGGCGAATTGGAGGGCCCCCTCCATGAGGGAGGCGGGTTCGAAAAGGCGATCCACGACACCGAGGGCCAGGGCGGTCTCGGCATCCAGCCTCCTGGCCTGGAAGATGATCTCCTTGGCCTTCGCCTTTCCGATCAGCCTGGAGAGCCTCTGGGTCCCGCCCGCTCCCGGCAGGAGCCCCAGGGTCACCTCGGGCAGGCCCACGCGGGCCTTCCCCCTCGCAAGGAAGCGAAAGTCGCAGGCAAGGGCCATTTCCAGGCCTCCCCCCAGGGCGTGGCCGTTCATCGCGGCGATCACGGGAAAGGGAAGGGATTCGATCGCATTGATGGTCTCCTGGAGCCGGGTATTGAAGTGAATCATGTCCCCCACGAGATCCGGTCCTTCCATGTAGCCCTTGATCATCTTGATGTCGGCGCCCGCGATGAAGACGCCTTCGATTCCGCTGGTGAGGATCAGGCACCGGACCGCGGAGCCCTCTCGTTTCAACAACCCCAGCGCCTGTGACAACTCTTCCACCACGTCCAGGTTGAGACCGTTCACCGGCGGGGAGTTCAGAGAGACAATCCTTGTCGATGTTGCCTCTTTCACCTCGAGAAATTTGAAATGCATCCTTTTCCCACTCTTTTTCAGTACATCTTCATCAGGTTCCGGGCGATCTGGATCCGCTGAATCTGGTTGGTGCCCTCGATAATCTGCATCGCCTTGGCGTCCCGCATCATCTTTTCGACCGGGTACTCCCGGGTGTATCCATATCCGCCGAGTACCTGTACGGCGTCGGTCGCGACCTTCATGGCCGTGTCCGAGGCAAAGCACTTGGCCACCGAGGCGAAGTAGCGTTGATCCCTCTCCCCCCGGTCGATCCTGGAGGCAACCTGGTAGATCAAGGCCCTTGCGCATTCCACCTGCACAGCCATATCGGCCAGCAGGAAAGAGACCCCCTGGAAGTCCCCGATGGGCCGGCCGAACTGTTCCCGCACCTTGGCGTGGGAGACGGCCTCCTCCATGGCGGCCTGGGCGATCCCCAGGGACATGGCCGCCACAAGGATCCTCGTCTCGGTAAGCGACTGGACCACGAGCTCCCACCCCCTGCCCACCTCCCCGAGGAGATTCGCTTTGGCCACCCTCATATCCGAAAAATTCAGCTGGCAGGTGGGGGAGGCGCGCATCCCCATCTTGTCCTCGGCCTTCCCCACCTCGAGGCCGGGGGTTTCCTTTTCCACGAGGAAGGCCGTAATCCCGTCCCGCCTCCTCGCCGGGTCCACAGTGGTAAAAAGAACATACAAGTCGGTCAGGCCGCTGTTGGAGATGAAACACTTGGACCCGTTGATCACATAGCCGTCCCCCTGGTCCACGGCCAGGGTACGCAGGGAAAAGGCGTCGGACCCCGCGTTCGGCTCGGTCAGGGCGAAGCCGACCAGAAAAGACCCCTCCCCGATTCTGTGAAGATACCTCTCCCGCTGCTCCTCGTTCGCCCCGTCCATGAAGCAGCAGAGCCCCGCCTGATGATGGGCTACCGTGTTGGCGCAAGCCCCGTCAACCCGGGCCAGTTCCTCCACCACGATGCAGGCGGAGGTGTAGTCCATCCCGGCCCCGCCGTACTCGGCCGGAACCCGGATGTTGAAGAGGCCGTTCTCCACGAAGAGCTGATGCAGGTCCCATGGATATTCCTTGGTCACGTCCACCTCCGCCGCACGGCCGGCCACCTTCTCGCGGCAGAGCTTCCGCATCATGTCCTTGAGGATTCTCTGCTCCTCGGTAAACTCTTGCATCGGTCCACCCCGTCCCGCCCGGCTTGCGTCCTACCGCCGGAACTGCTTGAAGTCGGGTTTGCGTTTCTCGAGAAAGGATTTTCTCCCTTCCAACGCCTCGTCGCTCGCATAGTATTGCCAGAGCCCCTCGCCCGCTTGTCGCTGCAACCCGTAGATCCAGTCGGTGGGCATGTTGAGCGAGTTCTTCAGGAAGGCCAGGGCCGTGGGACTCTTCTCAAGAATCTCCCCGCACCAGCTGTCCACCTCTTCCATCAGCTTGCCGGGCGCAACCACCTTGTTCACCAGCCCCATCTCGAGCGCCTCCTGCGCCGTGTACGTGCGGCAGAGGAACCACATCTCCCTGGCCTTCTTCTCCCCGACCAGCCGGGCCAGGTAGGCGGCGCCGAAACCGGCCTCGAAGCTTCCGACCTTGGGACCCACCTGGGCGAACTTCGCCGTTTCCGAGGCAATCGTCAGGTCGCAAAGCACGTGTAGAACATGACCGCCCCCGACGGCCCAGCCGTTGACCGCCGCAATGACCGGCTTCTGGCACATCCGCACCAGCCTCTCCACCTCGAAGATCTTCTTCAATCCGCGGCTGTACCCTGCCTTCCCCTCCCCCGCATCCGCCGAATCGCCACCCGTGCAGAATGCCTTCTCTCCGGCTCCCGTAATGACAATGACCCCCACCGAGTGATCATCCGCAGCGTCCTCCAGGGCCCGGATCATCTCCAGGAGCGTCTTCGTTCGCAGGGAATTACCCCTCTTGGGCCTGTTGATGATGACCTTGGCAACGCCCTCCTTCTTTTCGTACAGGATATCAACGAATTCCATAACGCCCTCTCCTCTGTCCAACGGTTCCGGCAAATTCACATCCGCCCTATATTGAATCATACTCGTAACATGCCGACACCATCGCTGTCAAGAAAGCCCATGCCAAGTGCCCCTCTTGATTTGTCCATCCAGATCAGCTACCTTGACCGCAGACAGAATTCAATTATTTTTATAATATATTCCAAAAGGTTACAAAAACTCAGGCGGCGGGAAGGAATCTTTGGATAGCTTCCGTAGCTTTGCGTCCGATATGCCTTGTCTGGAGGTGAATGATCATCGTGAATCAGGAAATTTCAACCAAAAGGAGGATCCTCGAAACGGCTACCGGGATGTTCGCCCGCACCGGTTTCGATCAAACGAGGATATCCGACATCTCCGCCGCGGTGGGCATCAGCGACAGCACGATCTACGAACATTTCGAGAGCAAGGAGGCCATCCTTTTCACCATCCTGAAGGAGCGGACCCGACAACTCATCCATGCCAACGAACTGCATCTGAGAGGCCTCGTGGGCGCAGAGGTCAAGTTGAGAAAGCTCATCTGGAACTACATGGAATTCCTTACCGACAACAGGGAATACACCTCCTTGATTCTGCTGGAGATGAGGCACAACCGAAGCTTTTATCAAGGACAGAGCTTTGAAGTCATCCGGGATCTGACCAAGATGTTCGGAGACGTGATCCGGGAAGGCCGGCAAGAGGGCGAATTCACCCCGTCTCTCGCCCCATTCCTGGCCCTGAACATGATTTTCGGCACCGTCGATCATGTCCTCCTCACATGGCTCACCATGAACAACCCCGCGGCCCCGATGGACTGTTTCGAGCCGATGTTCGACGTGTTGATTCGCGCCCTCAGGGCAAGGAAAACAAGCCCGACAAACGACAAAAGAAGGCGGATCCTCCAGGCCGCGTCCAGGATTTTTACCGAGATGGGGTACAAGAAGGCCCGGGTCCAGGATGTCGCGAGGCTGGCCGGCGTGGCGGACGGCACCATCTACCAGCATTTCAAGAACAAGCAGGAACTCCTTTTCGCCATCCCGGTGGAAAACACGAATGAGCTGGTTTCCATCATGGAAGAACTCCTCGAGGGACCGAAGGACGCCAACCTGCGGCTGTCAGCCCTGCTTACCGAGTACTTGAAATATCTCGATTTTCGCAAAGAATACGCCTCTCTGGTGCTCTTAGGTTTGAGATACAACAGAAACTTTTACAAAACAGATGGTTACAAGCTTTTCCGGAGATTCGCGCGCATGTTCTACAACACGATTCGTGCGGGTCAGGACGGGGGGATCTATCGCAGGGATGCGGATGCCTGGCTGGCCGTCAAGATGATCTTCGGAATCATAGACCACAGCATGCTGTCCCACCTGATGTTCGGAAGGCCTGCGTCCATCCTGAGCATCACCCATGCAATTCACCAGGCCGTTCAGAACGCTCTTTCGACGGACGCCTAGGACTCCCTCTCCGCCAGCCTGCTGTCGGCATTCGGGCCAATACTATATTCATGTATTTCTAAAAATGAATTCCATTCAGGAAGGGCCGGATCCCGGGAAATACGGCGCGCATGGCCCTGAAGGGAGCACCTGTTATTCCGTCAGTTCGCTCAAATGCAGTTCCTGGATCAATGCATCTTCGGGAACCCCGGTATTTTCATCCCATCCGCAATTCTTCCAGGTAAGGCGGACCATGTCCTCGATGGCAAGGGTAATCCCTTTCAACGGTCCCCCGGTCAGGGGCGGATCGCCCTTGATGCGGCCTGCAATAATAAAGTCTCTCGGATCCACGCCGTGCTTCAGGTTGAAAAGCTGTCTGGCGGTCTGGATTCTCCGCCCGATCCCCATGTACTCTTCAGCGGACAGATTCCAGCCGGTTGCCAGGTTGAGCATTTTGAAGAGATTCCAGTGATCCACCCCCAGGATCATCGCAAAAAAGCAGCCCCCCGCACCGTCCGTGAGCATCTTGTAATAGGTCGTGGCGATGCTCTTCAGCGCCTCCCGGTCCGAGGGAATATACTCTTCCGATTTCGGGTGCTTTTTCACTGGGGGCGCCCAGGACACTTCTTTCCACAAATACATGGTATTGTAATACACAGCGCCGCCGATGGTGTGTCTCCCCGGTGTCGGGTCGCTGAAATGGATCCCCAGCAGCGGGTCCAGCTTCGGGTCGTGCATACCGGGGGCCTGGCCGCCCACGTGAACCGCGAATCGTTCTGCGCCTTTTCCGATCCTCTCGGCAGCCCCTTTCACCCCGTCGGCCAGGATGTCGCCGATGCCTTCTTCCCTGTTGATCATTTTCTCCAGCAGGGCGATGACCGCTTCCGCATTGCCCCATTTCAGCCGGAGGCCTCCCGTATCCTCTTCCGTAAGAATCCCGTTTTCAAAGCACTCGATCGCAAAGGCGACGGCGTTGCCCGCTGAGATCGTATCCATCCCCGCCCGGTTGAGCATCTCGTTGATATAGAAAATCGCCTCCAGGTCATCGTTGAGCAACAGGCAGCCAAAGGAGCTGCAGGTTTCGTATTCCGGTTTGTGGGTGTGGGCATACCGGCCGTCTCTGACGTCGCGGATATCGCACATGCCGCCGCATCCGATCACGCAGGAGGCGCAATGGTACTTTTTCGTCTCCCTGGCCAAGATACGGTCCGGGTTCAATTTCTTGTACTGCCTTTTCTTGAAATCAACCACCGACCCCTGCCAGTTCTTCACGGGGCAGTCCCCGTTGGTCATGCCCAGCGTATTGACCGCAATGGTCCCGAATTTCTTGTTGATCATCGCGGCAAGCATCCCGTCCATGGCGACGACCTTTTTCTGTTTCGCCATCAGCATTCCCATGTAGGGAAGCAGGAATCCCTTGAAGAACTTGGGCAGATTGGCGTTTTTGACCTTTGTCGCGACCTCCTTGCTGTAGGCGCTCATTCCGGCGGAATCGGCGATTCCCGTCTTCCCGGATCCCTGCAGAACGACCGCTTTCAGACGCTTGGAACCCATCACGGCGCCGACGCCCGACCGCGCGGATATCCTGCCCGCATCATTGACGATCCCGGCGATGAGGGACAGCTTCTCCCCTGCCGGCCCGATGACGGCCACCTTGGGCTTCTTGTTCGTCTTGCATTCCTCCTGCAGGATCTCCTCCGCTTCCACCGCATCCTTGCCCCAGAGATGGGAAGCATCTCTCAACTCGGCACCCTCTTTGTCCATATAGAGATAGACCGGCTTGGGCGAGATGCCCGTAAAAAAGATTCCGTCCACCCCGCACTGCTTGATCGCCGGGGAAAGGGTGCCCCCGCAATTGGCATCCCCCCAGCCGCCGGTGAGCGGCGACTTGCAGACAGCCATCCAACGCCCCGTCATCAGGCTGCCGGTATTCGTGAGGAGACCGCTCAGGATACCCAGAATGTTTTCAGGGCCCATCGGATCCGCCCCCGCCGGTATATGCTTGTGCAGGTAATAGACCCCCAGCCCGACACCGGACAGGAAGTTTTCATAGACCTCATCCGGGATATTCTCCTGCCGAATATCGCCTGTTGTCAGATCTACCTTCAAGATCTTTCCCATATATCCTTTCATACCGCCCTCCCCGTGTGTTCGTTATCCGTCAACCGCCCCCAAGGGCCGAAAAAAAGCTTACCACATCCCCTTCTTCCAATCTCGTTTTCAGGCCGACCCTCCTGTAATTCACAGTGGCAAACAAGATCCTTCTCAACAGGAAGGGGACCTTCAACTTCTTGTAGACATCATTCAAGACAGCGCCCTCGGGCAGATCCAGACAACCGTCTTCATCGATATCCTCGAAGCTGCAAAAGGGCGCGGCATACACTCTTATCTTCACCGGACAGGCTCCGGGTGTTTGTCGGTGAGGGCCCCGGAAGTATACGGAAAAAATGCATGAGCGGTCAATTTTTCTTATCCATCCCTGCCCGGAGAGAGGAAACGCCGTAACCTGCCGCTCTCTACCCTCGGCCGACCCGCCGTCCGCACGCAACGAAGGATTCCCTTCTCCTATCCGAGGCCATACGTCCCCTGATGCGCCGGCGACGAGATCCGAATCCAGTAAGGCGCGGCCCCCGGGGCCGGAGATCCGAAAAAATTTCTTGACATGCCCCACTCCTTTCTCTATAGAACATTCTACGTTATGTAGCACCTTTCACATTTCGAATGTGCCCCCTGATCACGGAGAGGGGTCCATAGGAGGTTGCCCCAAAAGTCCCATCTGCGGCGGTCGGCTGCATCCCTCGTCATTCAACGTACAGAAAGCACGCTTCATTCCTCGGGATTTTGCCGGCCTTGCATCTGGAACTTTTTGAACAGCCTCCAATAGCCACTTTTTCATATGATCAGGCTCATAGGCGATTGATCACGGCTCGAGGAATCTTCCCCATGCCGGAACCCCTGCAGGAGAGACACGGGCAAGCCCGGCAGGCGGCAACGGCACCATCCCGCGTTTCCGTGCGTGCAGCCGAAGGACAGGCCCTGAACGGCCTGGGCATGATGTTGCTCCAGTACTTGGAGCAGAATCTCGGGGAGTTCGAGCAGAAAGAGAAGGCGGCCCTCCGCCTGCGAGGCCGGGTCAGCGTGGAGGTGGAGAAGGGGATTGCCACCACCCTGTCTTTCCGCGGAGACACGATCGAGATCGAGAACGGAATAGGCCGAAATCCCGATCTCCATCTACAGAGTTCCTACCTCCTGCTCTCCAGGATACTCACCGGCAAAGCGAGCCCGTACCTGGAAATGGTGCGCGGCAACATCAAGCTTCGCGCCTTCCCCAGGCGGCCGATTCAGTCCTTGAAGGTCCTCGGATTCCTGAAAATCCCGCCTGAACTGCTGCTCGAACCTCTGCCGTCGAAGAAAAGGACATACCTTGCCTGGACCGTGGGCCTGCTCCTCGGCCTCGGGGGGCTCAGCCTGTTGCTTTACGGTCTCTCCCAGATAGTCGGGGACTAGGAGGAGCCGGAATTTCCACCAACACAGGAAGGAAAGCCAGCATGCCGGCAATCTACAGCCAAGAGTGGTACGAGGCGATGTTCAACCTCGCGAACAGCCGTGACGACATCTCCGAGAAGGTCCCGCAAGGCGAATGGAATATCGCCGTGGAGGTGATAGGGGATGGAAAGTCCCCATACGTCCCCGAAGGAACGACGAAACACTTCTTCATCCGTTTCCGGGACGGAAAGGTGGCCGAGTACCGGGAATCCCCGGAGAAAATCAGTGGGAAAGGTCTCCACTATCGCATCACCGGCATGGCGAGCATCTTCGACGGCATCGCCGCGGGCACCGTCGATCCCGTCGAAGTCGGACTCAACGGTTCGATTACGATCCGCGGAGACATGCGCCTCCTGATGCAGCACGCGGACATGGTGAACGTGATCTTCGACGTATATACACAGAGCGATGTGACCGAATGGCCCCTCGGAAAGCCTCCCTACGAATAAGGCTCCCTGTCAACGAGGCAACTCCGGCCTTGATGCCCTGAAACAACGGACGAGGGCCGCAATCCACAATACAAAGGGGAGAGGAACGATGGAGAACGATCTCTACGATGCCATCGTCATCGGTGCGGGGCACAACGGCATGGCCCTTGCCACCTATCTCGGCAAGAGCGGATGGCGGGTGCTCGTGCTGGAGAGGAGGCTGGAAGAAGGCGGCGGGCTTTCAACGGAGCACTACACGACGCCCGGATTCCTCCACAACCTGCACAGCAACTATCACACCTTCGTCGGCCTGTGCCCTGTTTACGAGGACCTGGACCTGGTGGGGGGGCCGGACGGAGTCACCTACGTCCACCCGCCCGTGCAGATGGGGTCCATCTTTCAGGATGGCACGGCCCTCACGATTCACACGGACATGGCCAAGACGCACGCTTCGATGAGCCGGTTCAGCGCGAAGGATGCGGACACGTTTCAGCGCCTCTACAAGGAAGTGAAGGGCTTCCAGGACCTGATGATCAACACCCTCATGTATGCGCCGCCCATTGATGTGAACGACATCACAAGGGCCCTCAGCACATGGAAGGTGGAGGAGAAGACCGAGTTCTTTCGGGCCAAGCTCCGATCCATGAGTATAAACGATTTTCTGAACAAGCATTTCGAAAACGAAAAGGTCAAGGCCATGCTCGCCTTCCATGCCGCGGTCTGCGGTTATTACACGGACCGCGCAGGCCTGGCCATTTCCTTCCCCTTCATGCTGGGCAAGATCGACAACTGGAAGATCGCCTGCGGCGGTTCACACCGGCTCGCCCACGCCTTGTGGCGGCAGATGCGCCGGAATGATGTCACCCTTCTGCCTGCCTCCCCTGTGAAACAGATCCTGGTCGAGGACGGACGCGCAGTAGGCGTGCGGACAGACGACGGCCGGGAGTTCCGCGCCGACAAGCTCGTGGCAAGCAGCGTTGATGTGAACCAGACCTTTCAGAAGATGCTGCCGCCGGAGACGGTACCCGAAGAAATTCTTCGAGAGGTGGAAGCGTATGAATACCAGGAGGGAAGCCTGTTCTCGGTCCACATGGCCCTCCACAAGATTCCAACGTACCGGGCCGCCGATTTCGACCCGGACATCAACCGGGCCTGGGTCCTGAATCTGGGCTATGAAACCCTCGAGGACTTCAACCGCGACTGGCGGGATCTGCGGGAAGGCGCGCCGCCGGAGCAGCCCAGGCTCAATGTAGCGATCAATTCCATGTTTGATCCCTACGACGCCCCGGAAGGGAAGGCAACGGGGCTGATCCGCGTGTTCGCCCCTTACTCGGTGAACGGGAAGGGCGCAGGGGTCTGGGCCACCTCTTTCAAGGATGTTTACATGCGACGGTGCATCGAAAAACTGCAGGCCTACTGCGACGATTTCTCCGATGCGGACATCCTGGAGGCAAAGCCTTATACGCCCCTCGACATCTCCGAAAAGATGGTCAACATGGTCCAGGGAGATTGGATGGTTGGAAAGATCGCAGACACGAACCTGATGGCCAACCGGCCCGCCGGCTCCCTGTCCCAGTACAGGACCCCGGTCAAGGGCCTGTATCTCTGCGGTTCCACGACCCATCCGCACGGCTTCATCACCTTCGGGCCCGGCTACAACGCCCTTCAGGTCATCGCCGACGACTTCGGGCTGGACAAGTGGTGGGTCGAAATCTAGCGGGCAAAGGAATTTTCGCATGGCCAGACCGATTTCCACCAGAAAGATGATGCGCATGAAGCAGTTGACGGCTGAAACCGGGGTCACCAAGGCCACCGTCCAGTTCTACGTAAACGAGGGGCTCATCCCGAAGCCCGTAAAAACCCATGCGAACATGGCCTACTATGACGAATCACACGTAAACGCCATCCGCCTGGTCAAGGAACTTCAATCCAAACGATTCCTGCCGCTCTCCGTGATCAAGCGGGTCATGGAGGGCGAAAAGGGCGGAATGAGCGTCGATGAGATACGGACCCTTGTGGAAATCGACGGGAAGGTATTTACCAACATCCGGGAGAACCCGGCGCTCAAGCCGCTGAACGCCGCCGAGTTGTCCAAAAGGACCGGTGTAAGCAGGGAAGACATCCGGATCATGGAAGGGCTGGGGATCCTCACGCCCATCCGGAAGGGCCATCACACGCTGTTCGAAGAAATCGATATTCGGATTGTGGAGTGCTTCGGAAAACTGCGGGAAGCGGGATTCACCCCTGAGCTCGGGATCGACGCGAACCGGATGAAGATGTATTGGGACCTCATGAAAACACTTGTCCAGGAAGAGTTGAACCTCTTTGCCGGCATTACGGCGGGAAGGGTCCCGGCCCGGCAGCTTCCGGCCATGGTGGAGAACGCTGCTACGATTGCCAACAACCTGATGGGACTGTTCCACAAGAAGATCATCGTAGAGACGACCCGGCGATACAGGCTGGACTTCGGGGAGGGGGACGCGCACGCGGATGGAGCCAAGCAGGGCTCCGATGCTTCCGCAGGACACCGGAAGCCCTCTGGAAAGGGCCGTCCCCCGCGGGGAGGAAGCCGGGCTAGCCGAAGGCGTACCAGCGGCCGGGAATAAATTCCTGGAACGCGACGTTCTGTCTCTCGAACAGAGACCGCAGCGTACTCAGGTCCGTCGGTGCCGCGCCTTCCATCAAGGGATCATGGTGCTGCGGGACGATGATCCGTGCGCCGGAGGCCAGGCCGTAGCGCACGACCGCCTCTTCCATCCCCTGTAAGGTCTTTCCGGGAATGACCTGCAGAAGGGTCATGAACGACCGGGCCGTCCTGGCGACCTCCAGCAGGCCGGGATCGGGGTAGGAGCCCGCCATGTAGATTCGCCTGCCGTCACCCGTGTCGATGACGTAATTCAGTTGCTCGCCGGGTGGATAGTTGATCATCCATTCTTCCAGTTGTTCCGGCGGGTTGACCGGGCCCAGGAGCACCTCCAAACCTTCCCGCAGCATCTTCGAGAAATCACCGTCCCCGTCGCCGTGAAATTCCTCTCCGGTGAGCCGTTGATACTCGGAAACAAAATCCACGTGAACGCCCCGGACCACGTCCACATGGAGTCCTTCTCTCTCGATGCTGTCGCCCGCCGCGATCGAGATAAAATGTTCCGGATCGATGCCTTGCTGTTCGCTCAGGGCGCGCGCGACTTCCCGGCTGCAGTAAATCAAGGGACGGAAGCGTTCGACCAGCTTGCCCACATCCAGAACGTGGTCGTAATGTCCGTGGGTGAGCAGAATGAGGTCACACCCCTCGACCTGGCTCGAACGGATCGGTGCGTTCAGGCAATCGTCCAGATACGGATCGATCACGACCGTCTGCCCGTTCTCCCCATGGATCTCGAAGCAGGCAGTCCCCAGCCATCGAATACGGAAAGCCATTGGGGCCCCTTTCATGAATCGAGTTCTGTATGGATCCTTTGAATCTAGGAACGAGGGCCGGCAACTGTCAAGAAGCCGCCGGAAAGCGGGGGGCGGCTTTCTCGACACCCCTTTCTCAGGTATAGGTTGGTCAGCCATAGAATATTTCTTGACATCTAACCTTCTATAAGGCTATAATTTTACTAATACATAATGTTTTCAGGCCGAAGGCTTGCCCCCAGCCCGCAAAGGGCGCGAAAGCACGAAGGAGAAGGTTCCCTTGTCTACCAAGAACAGAGAACACTGGCTCGCCGAAGAGCAGAAGCTGGCCGAACGAATGCAGGAAGCCATGTTCCCGGGCGGGGACAAGGCGATTCAGAAGCTGGCGAAACAGGGGAAGAAGCTGGTGCGGCAACTCATCGAGGGCCTCATCGACCCGGGGACCTCGTTTCTGGAACTGGGGACGCTCGCCGGCTTCGGCATGAACTACCCCAACGTGCCGGACGTGATCGGCGGGGGGGTGGTGACGGGCATCGGCCGGATCCACGGAAACTGGACGATGATCATCGGCAACGACAGCCGCGTGAAGGCGGGCGCCTACTTCCCGATCACCCTGAAGAAGCATCTCCGCGCCCAGGCGATCGCCGAGAACTGCGGGTTGAACTGCGTGTACATCGCCGACTCGGCCGGCGCATTCCTGCCGATGCAGGATCAGATCTTCCCGGACGAAGGGCAGTTCGGCAGCATGTTCTACAATATGTGCCGCATGTCCGCCGAGGGCATGAAGCAGATCACCCTGTCAACCGGCGGGAACACGGCGGGCGGAGCATACATCGTGTTCCTCGCCTGCGAGTCCGTCATGATCGACGGGATGTCCTACTCCTTCCTCGGCGGCCCTCCGCTCGTGAAGGCCGCGCTGGGGGAAGAGGTGACCGCCGAGGATCTGGGCGGGGCCTACGTCCACACGCACATCTCAGGGGGATGTGATCATATATGCCGGAACCAGGATGAGGCCATCGCCAGGGTACGGGACATCCTGGCCCACGATGCACCGCAGCAGGTGCGTGTCGACCGCCGCCGGGAAACCCCACCGTACCACCCCATCGAAGGGCTGTACGATCTCCTGCCGGAAAACATCTATCGAGCCATCGACGCCAGGGCGGTCATCGCCCATATAGCGGACGGCTATCCCTTCCGGGAATATAAAAAAGACTACGCGCCCGGGCGGGGCGACAACATCATCTGCGGGAAGATCTTTCTCAAGGGCATTCCCATCGGCGTGGTCGCATCGAACAACAGCGGCATTATATTCCATGAGTCCGCCCAGAAGGCGACGGAATTCATCATCCGGTGCGGCAAAGACAAGACGCCGCTGCTGTTTCTCCAGAATTCCCCGGGCTACATGGTAGGCACCGCCTCCGAACACGCCGGAATCGGCAAGTACGGGGCGAACATGGTACGGGCCGTCTCGAACGTGCGCGTTCCGAGGATCCAGATGGTCATCGGCCCGGACCACGGAGCGGCCAACTACGGCATGTGCGGCCGCGCCTACAAGCCCCATTTCCTGTTTTCCACCATGCGGGCGCGCACCTCGGTGATGAGCGGACAGTCGGCGGCCTTTGTGCTGCTGACCCTGGAACAACGAAATCGGAAAATACGGGGCCAGGAGATGAGCCGTGAGGAGGAAGAGGAATTCCGGACGCGCATGGTGGCCAAATACGACGGGGAGGCCCACCCCTTCTACAATGCCGCCCGGCTCTATACGGATGCCGTGATACGTTTTTCCGACATTCGGGATGTACTGGCCGCGGCATTCGAAATTTCGCTCCTCAAGCCGATCCCGGACACCGTCTTGGGCAATTTTCACTTCTGAGAGGCGAAAAAACCGCCGTAAGGGAGGCATGCAAGATGTCTGAAAAGATACTGGACTATCCGAAAAAGGTTACGCTCGGCGATATCACGGTACGGGACGGGTTCCAGCACGAAGAAAAATTCATTCCCACGGACGCCAAGATCTGGGTGGCGGAACAACTCATCCTGGCCGGGTACAAGCACCTCGAGATTACGAACTTCGGCCCGCCCAAGCGCATGCCGCAGTTCAAAGATGCGGACGAGGTCATGAAGAGGCTCCGGGAGAGCAAGCGCGTGAAGGACAAGATCTCCGAGGTGAAACTCTCGTGCGTGACGATCAACGAGAGGAGCGTAGACCGTGCCGTGGAAGCGCGCAAGGAGGGGTGGGGCCCGGACCGCATCGTCATGATGGTCTCGACGAGCGAATCTCATCACAAGAGAAACTCGGGCACCACGCTGGCAGAGTACTGGAAGATCGCCGAGCGAGCCGCCAAGAAGGCCCACGACGTAGGAATGACCCTGTGCGGCACGGTGAGCACCATCTGGGGATGCCCGATCGAAGGGCCTACCGAACTCTCCAAGGCCGTGGAGTTCACGAAACGCTTCCTGGACATCGGTGCAGACGACATCGAACATGCGGACCATGACGGCTCGGCCCCCCCGAACAAGGTCTACGAGTACTTCAGCATGATCCTGGACGAGATCCCGAATCCGGACATCCACCTGGCCCATTTCCATGTGACCCGGGGGTGGGGCCTGGCCAACGTTCTGGCGGCCCTCCAAGCGGGCATCACGACCTTTGAATCCACCCTCGGCGGTATCGGAGGGCAGCCGGCGAACTTCGTTGACGGCGTACCCGTGGGAGGAACCGGAAAGTACTATTACAAGAACCCGAATGTGGTGGGTCTGGTTTGCACCGAGGACATGGTAGTCATGATGGACGAGATGGGCATCGAAACGGGCCTGGACGTGGACAAGATCCTCGAAATCGGCCGGATGGTGGAGAAAATCGTGGGGCGCAGGCTTCGTTCCGAATCCATCCTGAACGGAAGAATCCCGAAGGCACCCCGCCCGGAGTTCAGGTAGGAAGCACGCAAGATGAATCTAGGAGCGGTTCTCCGGAGAGAACGGAGAAAACGAAACCTCACCCTGAAGGTCGTTTCCGAGAAGGCGGGGATCTCACAGGGCTTCCTGTCCCAGATCGAAAACGATGTCAGCTCGCCGTCGGTGGACACCCTGGTCAACGTGTGCGCGGCCATCGGTGTCGAGGCCGGCCACATCATCAAACAGGCGGAGAAGCAGGAGCGGCTGGTCGCCATCCGGAAGTCCGACTGGGCGGATGTCGATTTCCCTCCTTCCGGCTTTGTGACCCGGCGCTTCTTTGCTCCTGAGAACCGGAGGGTGATCGACAGCTCGGTCCTGATCATTCAACCTGGGGGCAGCATCCCCGCGAGAAAGGACCTTCGAAACGGCCAGGAGGCCCTCTGCCTGCTCGAAGGCTCTGTTGAACTGACGCACGGCGACGACATCGTGGTTCTGCACGCGGGAGACGCGGTTCATTTCTGGTCCGTCCCCGCGAGGCAAAAGATCACCAACACGTCCGATTCCGTCGCCGTGGTCTTCTGGGTTGGAACACTCTGACAGGCGCCGCGGATTATTTCTCCTGAAAGGCCGCGGTCAGGGCCGGAATAAAAACGACCGCAACGACCGATTGCAGCAAGACCGTGATCCCGAGCACGAGGGCCATATCGGCGGGTATCTTCATGCCGATGCAAAACCAGGGCGCCATACTGCCGAAGGCCAGCACCCCGAGGAACAGAACGCCGCCGCCCGCCTTGCGCCATCCCTTCTCAAGCACGT
>WFRX01000132.1 GCA_015486285.1 bacterium | reverse complement strand
GTTCTCCGCGTCCTTGAGGGAGATCATTTCAACGGGCGTGTGCATGTACCGGTTCGGCACACCGATCAGTGCGGCGGCCACGCCCGCCCGGGAGATCTGAATCACGTTCGCGTCGGTGCCGGTCGCACGCGACTCCGCCTTCATCTGGTACGGGATCTTCTTCCGCTTCGCCGCCTCCACCAGAAGCCGTCCCACAACGGGATTGATGTTCGGGCCTTTGTGGAGGATCGGACCGGCGCCCAGCTTGATGTCGCCCACGATCTTCTTCTCCGCGCCCGGCTGATCCGAGGCGAACCCCACATCCACGGCCACGCCCGCGTGCGGGTCGACCCCGAATGCGCTGGTCCGCGCCCCGCGCAGCCCGATCTCTTCCTGCACCGTGGATACCGCGGCCACCTCCACGCCCTTGAACCCCTGCCGCCTGCTCAACCGGCCGAGGGCCTCCGTCACGATGAAGGCGCCGATCTTGTCGTCGAAGGCCCGGCTGACGGCGATATCCTTCCCGAGCATCGCCAGCCCTTCCGCAACCGTGACGACATCGCCGGTCTCGACCCGTTTCTCCGCATGCTTCTTGTCCTTCGCCCCGATGTCCACCCAGAGCTCATGCGCCTTCGGCACCTTCTTGCGCTCTTCCGGGGTCATCAGGTGAATCGGCTTCTTCCCGACCACCCCGAGCACCCTGCCCTTCTTCGTGTGGACGAACACCCTGCGCCCCGGCATCAAGGCCAGGTCAACGCCTCCGACGGGCTGGATGTACAGGAAGCCTTCGTCCGAGATGTGCTGCACCATGAAGCCGATCTCATCGCAGTGCCCGGCCAGCATCAGGCGAAAGGGGGCGCCACGGTTGATCCTCCCGATCACGTTGCCGTGCACATCCGTTTCCACATCCTTGGTAAAGGACCGCATCCTTCGTCGCACCACTGCCTGGACCTCCGCCTCGAAGCCGGACGGGCTCGGGGCGTCGATCAACTCTTCGAGAAATCTGAGCGCCTGCTTTTCCATATCACCTGCCCTTGAACACGGGTTCCCGCTTTTCCATAAACGCCTGGAACGCCTCCATCAGATCCTCGGAAGGAAGGATGGCCGCATTCTTCTGCGCCACGAACTCCAGGCCCGCCGCCGCCCCGAAATCCCGGGAAAAATTGAGCGTCTCCTTCACGCCCTGGACCGTGACAGGCGACAGCCGGGCGATCTCGCTTGCCATGCGGAATCCCTCTTCGAGGAGGGTGTCCCGATCCGGATAGACGTGCGTCACAAAGCCGATCCGGAGCGCCTGCTCCGCACCGAAGTCCCGCCCCGTGAACGCAAGTTCCCGGGTCCAGCCCTGGCCGATGATCGCCCCGATCCTCTGCAGGGTGCCCAGATCCGCGACCATGGCCATTCGAGTCTCCCGGATGCTGAAAACAGCGTCCTGCGAGGCCAGTCGAATATCCGACGCGCAGGCCATGTCGACACCGCCTCCGATACAATGGCTGTGGATGGCTGCGATGACCGGTTTCCGGCAGCGAGCGATCACAGTCATCGATTCCTGCAGGCGCATGATGGCCCGCTTGAAGTCGTGACGAGCCTTGGCGCTCGTATCCGTGATCAGGGCGCCCGCTTCGGCGAGATCCAGGCCTGCGGTAAAGCTCTTCCCCTCGGCCGAGATCAGGACCGCTCGAACGTCATCATCCTCATCCATCGCCTCGAAACACTCGATAACTTCCTCGAAAAATTTGAGGCTCATCCTGTTCCGCTGCGCGGGACGGCTCAGGATCAGATGCCCCACATGTTCTCTCTTCTCGAGGCGAAAGCATTCGTATTTTGCCATCAGGTGTCCTCCTCTATGCGGCTGGACCATCATACAACGCGACATTGAGAAATCAAGGCCGCTCCCTGTTTTGCGAATCACCGGGGGCCACGTATAATGTCCGTTTGTCCTTATGTCTTCTTTGCCATGGGCCCTTTTTCGCCTACCTCTCACAAAAGGATGTTTTTCATTGGAATACAAAGCTCCCCTGCCGAAACGAATCGGTCTCGTGGCGGACAGCCATGACCGGCTGGAGGCCCTCGCGACGGCCGTGCGCGTTCTCGAGGAGAGAGGGACGGATGCCCTCGTGCACCTCGGGGATATCTGCGACTCCCTCAGGCTGGACCTCCTGGAGGATTCGGTCCGCCTGCTTCGCAGGCACGGAATGCTCGTGGTCAAGGGAAACAACGATTTTATGCTCGAGAACCTTTTGCGCTGCCAGCCCCCCGACAATCAGGGCCGTTTCGATCACCTCGCCGCCTTTCTCGGGGACCTGCCGATGCGGATCGTCTGGGATGGAATCTGTTTTGCACATTCTCTGCCCTTCGACCATCTCCGGTCTTTCTACGAGCCGATCGACATCGGCACCACCGAGCGGGCCGAGGAGATCTTCCGGCTCACGCCCCACCGAATCCTCTTTTGCGGACACTCCCATCGATCCGCCCTGTTCCGCCTGGCCGGCGACAAGGTGTCCCGGGAAAACGTTCCGCCGGGACAACCCCTGGTCCTGGACCGCGCGGAGCGTTACATTATCGTGACCGGCTCGGTCATGGAAGGCGAATGCGCGCTGTTCGACGCGGGCGCATGGTCCGTGGAGGGCATCCGGATTTCCTCGGAAGGGTGTCGATAACCGGCCAAGCCGTCTCCCTCCATTGTCACGCCTTTTTCGTTTGTGCTATAGATGCGGGCAAATGCGAGAGGCTGAACATCCTTGAAACCCCTAATTTTCGGCGCGAGCCGCCCCAGGGACCGTTCCTATGCCGGGAAAGCCCCCACACCCTACCGCAGACATCTCCCCACGGGAACTCCTCGACCTTCTCGGCAGGACGCAGCTCCGGTACCTCGACCTCATCCCCCGGGATTCCCTCGAGGAGAAGGTCGCACATCTCGTTCTGGAGGGACAGGGCGCGTGGGGGGAACCGGGCGCCGTGTTCGACAGGCTGCTCGACGCAATCCACCGTTTCTCGACGGAGGGAATCCGGACTGTCGTTTTCGGCGGCGGCACCGGGCTGTCCGGCATCCTCGGGGGCGACACGGCCCCGGCCGCCTGGTCGAGATCGCCTTTCGGGGGCCTGAAAAAGTACTTCCCCTCCTTCACGGTTGCGGTCTGTGCGACGGATGACGGCGGCTCATCCGGCCTCCTGCTCCGCAGCCTGCGCTGCATCGCGCTGGGAGATCTTCGCCGGGCGATTCTCTCTTCGATCACGCCTCACGGCCTGCTTGCGCGCTATCCCCGTCTCTACCCCCAGGAACTCGAAACCGTGGCGGCCTGTCTTCAGCAGATTCTCAATCACCGGTTCGGCCCCGCGCCCGATCCCTCCCTGGTGAGAACCCCCTCGAAGCTTCTCCGACCGAGCGCACGACGCACTGTCCCCCGGGCCCTTCTCGCCTTTCTCGACCAATGCGGCCGGGCGTTTCTCTCCAACCCGGCGTGCAAGGGAATCCCCCTGCACGGCCAGTGTCTCGGCAATCTCCTCCTCGTGGGCTCGATTTACGGTCCCCGGAGGCGCCTGCCGGCAGGGAAGTCGAACCGGGGGGGCAGGGTCCTCGCCCCTGCCGGCAGGGAAATCCTGAGGGGGATTCAGGCCTTCGCGGAAGCGATCGGCGCGGGCAAGGAGAGCATTTATCCGGCATGCACCACCCAGGGAGAACTCCAGGTCCTGTACCAGCATGGAGTGCTCAGCGCCGGGGAGGACAAATCCGCCAGGGGCCACAGTTCGTTCCCGGTGCAGCGTGTCTGGGTGCACTTCGTCCGGAAGCCCGTCGCGGACAGAAGGCTGCTCGACAAGATCCGGAAGGCCGACCTGATCCTGTTCGCCCCGGGAAGCCTGTACACGAGCATCATTCCCATTCTTCAAATTCCCTCCATCAGCCGGGCGGTGAAGGACAATCGAAGGGCCCTCAAGGTGCTGGGGGCGAATTTCTGGGCACAGCGGGGAGAAACCGACATTTCGCTGAGCCGACGGGGAAGGGAATACTACGTATCGGATCTGATCGAGGCCTATCATCACAATGTGCCGGGCGGCGCAAAGGGGCTCTTCGAATCGGTGATCGTCGCCGACCTGCAATCGATCCCCGGGGATATCCTGCGGAATTACGCCCTCGAGGGGAAGGTGCCCATCTACCTGGACAAAGACCGGGTGCGCGCCATGGGCTTCGAGGCGATCGAGGCCCCGGTCTTCTCGGAGCAGAGGCTCCGGAACGAAAGGGTCATCCAGCACGACCCGGAAAAATTCGCGCAGGTCGTCAAGACCCTCTATTATCTCCATCGCCATCACACGGGGAAGCGGGCCTCCTTTTCCCTGCCCCCGTCTCGATACGAACCGGCCGTCGGCTTTCCCCGGAAGGGCCACCTTTGCGATTATTGGGAGAAGGCCCGGCAGAGGGTTGCCGCAATGGATATCCCCGACGACCGAATCCGCGAGGCCTTTCTGGATATCCTTTGGAACAATCGAGAAATCCTGCTCGAGCACCTTGCCTGCGTGCACGGGATCCACGTCATCCCCGCCCGGCAATGGGTGAGGAGTACGGAATGGGACAACATCCTCGGGTATTACGAGCCGGGCGACAACACCGTAAAGATCCATGAGCATCTTCTCGATGGGACCGGCCTCCGAATGACGGAGGATCTCTTGATCGCCCTCGGAGAATCCCTTCTGGGCAATTATTTCAAGCAGAAATCGATTCGTCCGGTTCGCGAGGGGGGAAAGGATCTCGGCAAGATCTTCGAGATCGAGCTTCGACCCGCCCGCGAACGCAGGACCTTCCTGAAGGACCGGGAATTGAGGGAATACCTTCGGCTCGCTCAACTCGACGCTGCGCCCGACGCCCCGAACCGTTTCCGAATGGTGATCAACGGAAACGAGGCCTTTACGCCGCCGGGGCTCCTTTTCGGGCTTCTCTATGCGTGGTATGTCAACAATCGTTTCGGCGGGATCGTGGATTACGAAATGTCCCTGATCCGGTGGAAGATCTCTGAACTCATCCCCAAGCCTTCCATGGTGAGGACCCGGATGCAGGAGCAGATCAATTTCTTCCGCCGCATCGTCTTCCGCCAGATCGTTCCCTGCCCTTGAGGAGGCCGTCAGAGAAGATAGCATGGAAACCGAAAGCCCACCCACCCCGACCGTCATTGCCCGGCCCGACCATTGTCTTTCGAGGAAGAATATCGACCCGGACGCCCTCAAGGTGCTGATGCGTCTCCATCGCCATGGATACAAGGCCTATCTGGTCGGCGGCGGCGTACGCGATCTCCTCCTGGGCCGGCGGCCGAAGGATTTCGACATCGGAACGGACGCACGGCCGGGACAAATCAAGAAGCTCTTCAACAACTGCAGAATCATCGGGAGGCGGTTCCGCCTGGCTCACATCTACTTCCGCGGAAGCAAAATCATCGAGGTATCCACCTTCCGAAAGACGCCGCCGAAACCGACCGCCGAAACCGAAAGTGCGGCAGACACGGCCAGGAAGGGGGACAACACCTTCGGCCGGCCCTATGAAGATGCCCTGCGACGGGATTTGACGATCAACGGCCTCTTTTACGATATCGCCACATTCTCCATCCTCGACTACGTGGGCGGCATGCAGGACCTCGAGGCGGGGATCATCCGGACGATCGGCCCGCCGGACGAACGATTTGAGGAAGACCCCTTCAGGATGCTTCGGGTCGTCCGGTACACCGTGCGGACCGGACTCACCATGGAGCCGGAAACCCGCGCCGCTGTCGTTCGGAACGCATCTTTCCTGGAGGGAAGCAACCGCTTCCGGCTGCAGGACGAGTTTCAGAAGGATCTTGAAGATCCTTCCTTCTCCTCGGTACTCCGCATGCAGCGGGAGTTGGGTCTCCTGGCGGTCATTTTCCCGGAATTGGACGCATACCTCAGGGAACCGGCCCAGGACCCCCATGCCCTGTTCCGGCCGGCCTGGGTCTGGAAGGCCTTGTCCGACCTGGAGCAGCGCTCCACGGAAGAAAAAGATCTCGTCATGGAACGTCGGCTCATGTCGCTCCTGCTCCCCCTGATCGAAGCCCGGGCGACGAAATCGTACTCGACCCTCGAAGAGGCCCGAATGGATCCGGGCGGGATCAAAGATCTTTTCCGGGCCGTCCAGACCCCTTTTGCGGTGCCTCGAAGGGAACAGGAACGGTTCAAGACCTATCTAATCGGCTGGATCCGCCTGTTGGAATTCCTCCGGGAAAGACATCTGATCCCGGCCGCCTACCAGAAAAAGGCATACTTCGAAAAGGTGCTGCAGTGGCACTTGTTCCACCAGAAGATCAGCGGGAGGCCGGAACAGGAGATTCGACAAATTCTGGACGAGGCGATTCTGGCC
>WFRX01000131.1 GCA_015486285.1 bacterium | reverse complement strand
GGCCTGAACCGTGCGGAAAAGATCATTACGAGATTCATGTTAACCTCAAGCGCATCCTTGTCCTGCCCTTCGGGCTGCGGCACGAGCCTCACAGGCTGTCGATAAATCCCGTGATGGCCTCTGCCAGTGTCGCCGGCTGCTCATGGTGCACCATGTGGCCGGCTCCCGGGATCTCGATCCGCCGGGCCGAGGCGATGCATTCCCGATGCTCTGCAGCCTCCCAGCGAAAAGGACTCCTTTCGCCGCGTACGAGGAGCGTGGGCGCGGTGACCCTCGCCCAGAAGGCCCGCGCTTGTTCGAGGTAGAACGGCTGGGGACTCCGCGTCCGATGCACCGGATCGAATTTCCAGACCACTCCTCCACCCTTCTCCGCCTTTCTCGTTCCGTGGGCGGCAAGGTGGAAGGCGAAGGCTTCAGAAATCCGCGGGTTGGTTTGCCGTAGCCTTCGCGCCGCCTCCTCGACCCCTGCGAAAGGCCGCGCGCCCTCCAGGCGCGCCGTCCGCACGCCTGAGATCCATTCCGCCATGAGGGACGGCGCATCCGAGGGCCGGAGGCCCGGAGGCCCAGCCCCCTCAATCGAAATCAGGGCCTTGACCCGCTCCGGGAATGTACCCGCGAACAGAGAACAGACCATCCCTCCCATCGAGTGACCGACCAGAATAGCCGGGCCCTCGACCAGGGCGTCCAGGACATCGGCCACGTCGAACACGTAATCCTGAAAATAGTAATACCCCCCTTGTCCGATCCATCCGCTGTCGCCGTGGCCCCTGGCGTCTACGGCGATTACGCGAACCTTCTCCGCCATGGCCTCGGCAACCGGATCCCATGACCGGGCATGATCGAGGAATCCATGGTGCAGGAGGACCGTCTGATCCGTGGGGCCGGGCCACTCGACGACATGAACAGAGAGCCCCCTGCAATCGATGTAACAATCTTTCATATCACACCGCCACCCCCTCGCTTATCCTGTGCGCACATATCATACCTGCATTGCACAACTCAAACCGCCGCAGAAGACTCAGGGCTCAAGACGGGGTCCTGGGTTTGTGAAAGCAGGGAGGAGAAGGGCGCAGGCGCCGATGGACATCTCCAAAAATCAGGGAGATGACCTGGACCCCCGGCTCGCCGGGTCGGATCCCTCAAGGATAGCCCCCAGGGAATCCAAATCCGGGGCCGATGAGGAGAGAATGCGAAGACCCATGCCCGGATTGTAGGATATCGGCCTGCCGGTCCGGCCGTGGGGCTCCATCTCCGGAAAGGACGGTGGGTAGACCACCCAGACGACTTCGGCCGTCACCTGAATCTTGGTGTCCGAACCCGGGAGTTTGAAGCTCAGGTCCATCCGCGTCCCGACCTCTTTGGGCTCTGTGGACTGAACGAATATCCCCTCTTCGCTCACGTTCTTGAGCATACCCACGGGAAAGGATTCGGTGAAGGCCTCGACATAGACCGGGACAGGAAGGCGGGTGGTCCGTCTCTTTTCATTTTCTTCCATGGAAAAGGCTCCTGCCTTTACTCGGGAAGCGTAGGAAGGCCACCTGGAAGTATTCTTGGACTTTACTCGAAAGATGTCAAGAAGATTTACGTCACGAGCGGGGGCGTAAGGATACAAACAAAGGAGATGAAAGAACCGAAGAAGGAATCCCGGAAACGGCCCGAAGGGGGGAGAACGCCAAAAGGCCATTTCCGGGATGTAAGTTCCGTGCTACTGGATGCGTCGGACGGCGTGCGCATCCGCCCCCTGTTCGGAAGCGGCCTGAGCGGCCTGAATCCTTTTCCACTGCCTCTCCATCCGCCGGATCTCGACCTTCGTCTTCAGGAGGATCGTCTGGACCGCCTCCCTTTCCGCTTCTGTCTTCACCATGTTCATTTCCTTCTCCAGGAACCGGCAGAAATTGGCCTTTTTGGCCAATTCCACAACGATCGGGGGCGTGTCCGCCTCCGTCCCAGGGAGGGTGCCCGTAAGCAGTTTGGCAGTCGAGGCAAATGTTTGCATGATCCTCAATCCTTCTTCGGGTTCCTTGTCGGGGCGCTGGCCGCTGAAATGCAGGAAACGAAACAAATAATGAAACGATTGTTATATTTTTTCATAACTCTTCGATTTTTAAAGGAGATTAAGAAAATGAATAATGAATCAGTATTCATTTTCTACAAATATAGCCATTTTGACGCGTTCTGTCAAGCATTTTTTTCATTATTTTTTTGAGTTTCCGGAAAAAAACTTTCAGGAGGGGAAAATCAGGAGGCCCTGTAAAGGGCTACGCGCTTTCGTCGTGATCCACAAAGCCTGCTTCTCGCATCTTCTTGATTGCGCAAAATTCGGCGCACATCGTACACACGTCCTCATCTTCCGGAAGGCTGCTGGCCCTCATCCGGCTGGCCCTCTCCGGATCGATGGCCTCCCGGATTTGGCCCTTCCAGTCCATCTGCTTCCTGCATACGGCCATCCTCCGGTCCCATTCGTGCGCGCCCGGCAGGCCCTTGGCCAGATCGGCCGCGTGGGCCGCGATCCGGGAGGCCATCACCCCTTCCCAGACGTCCTCGGGGGTGGGCAGTCTGAGATGCTCCGACGGGGTGACGTAACAGAGGAAGTCGGCACCCGCCGAAGCTGCCAGCGCCCCTCCGATGGCCGCGGTTATGTGGTCATAGCCGGGCGCGATGTCCGTAACGATGGGGCCCAGCACATAAAAAGGCGCGCCGTTACAGAGCTTCTTCTCGAGCAGAACGTTCGTCGCGATTTGATCCACCGGCATATGTCCCGGGCCTTCGATCATGACCTGCACCCCGGCCTCTCGCGCCCGCTGCGCAAGCTCGCCGATGACAATCAATTCCTGAATCTGTGCACGGTCGGTCGCATCCGCCACACACCCCGGCCGGAAACCATCCCCAAGGCTCAGGGCCGCATCATAGGCGTGCGCGATCTCGAGCAGTCGATCAAATTGCTCAAACAACGGATTTTCCTTCTTCTGGGATACCATCCACTCGATGTGAAACGACCCCCCCCGGCTCACCACATCCATGAGACGCCCTTCCGCCTCCAGCCGCTCCTTCGACAAGAGGGTGACCCCGCAGTGCACAGTAAGAAAATCGACACCGTCGAGGACATGCCTTTCGATGACTTCGAACAAGGCGTCCGGGGCCATGTCCACCAGCCGCTCCCCTCTCGCCACCGTTTCAATGGCCGCCTGGTAAAAGGGAACCGTCCCAATCGGAATGGGTGCCGTCTCCATGATCTTCCGCCGGATGCCGTCGATGTCCCCGCCCGTGCTGAGATCCATCAAGGTGTCGGTCCCCGCCTCCATGGCCTGCAGGGCCTTTTCCTTTTCAGACTCGGGATCCGCGCAATCCCTCGAGGAACCGATGTTGGCGTTCACCTTGGTCCGGACGCCCTTGCCGATGGCCACGGGCTTGACATCCTCATGTCGGGTATTGCCGAGCAGGATGATCTTCCCCGCCGCAATGCCTCTGCGAAGCTCTTCGACGTCCACCCCTTCCTCTTCCGCCACCCGCTTCATCTGCTCGGTCAGGATCCCCTCCCGGGCACTCTCCAACTGTGTCATCATGCCTGCCTCCCAAAGCGGCTTGCGCCGCACGATTTTCCCATAAGGGGACGAAAAGCATCCATGCCCGAGGTCTCCGGAAAGCAGCGCCGAAGCTCTGTCTCAGGAAACCTGCGGCAAGGAATGGTTCGTCTTCTGCCGTTCCTTCTCCGGGTAATCGATCCTCTTGTGCAGGGTGCGGAGAAGCGTCTGGGCGAGTACGACCTCCATCCGGGCCAGCATCCGCGTCGAGAACCCGCATTGATCGAACTGGCCGTCCTCGAACTTCATGACCACCACCTCGTGCACCGCCTGCCTCACCTCGGCCGGGTCCGTTGTTTTGAGAAGCCGGCCCACCGCCTCCACGACGTCCGTAATCATCAGAATCCCGGACTCGATCCGCCGCGGTTTCACGCCACTGTACCGGAAGAAATCCGGGCTGAGATCCCCCCCCGGATAGTCCTTCTTCGCCTTCGCATAGAACACTTCCAGGATTGTGGTTCCATGGTGTTCCGCAATCAGATCAATGACGGCGCGAGGCAGGTGGTATTGCTCCGCAATCTCGATTCCGTCCCGGACGTGGGCCTTGAGAATATCGCAGCTGGCGGTTGCGTCCATATCGTCATGCGGGTTCTCCCTGCCGTTTTGATTCTCGATGAAGAACTCGGGTTGCACGATCTTTCCGATATCGTGAAAGTAGGCGCCGGCCCGGACCAAGTGTACATCGGCGTCGACGGCTTCCGCCGCCACGGAGGCGAGGTTGGCCACTGCGAGGCTGTGGTAGTACGTACCCGGCGCCTTTTCCTGCAACTTCTTCAACAGGGGGTGGTTCAAGTCGGCAAGCTCGCGAAGCCGGTCGGCGGTGGCCAGGCCGAAAAGCTTTTCACTCAGCGGCGTGAGCAACATCGCGAGCAGCCATGCACCGGGTGCGCTCAGAAATGCCTGGGGCGCCAGATCGATCAGCAAGGCCTGATTGGGAAAGGAATCCCGAAGCAGGATCACGCAGCCGAGGAGCAGAACATCGACCCCGCCCACAAGCAGCGAATAGAAAAACAGGCCCAACCGCTTGCTCGTGCGCGACACGCACAGTACGAGCAACGCGCCTCCGATCAGGTAGTACAGGAAGAGCCCCATATCCAGGGTGGTCAAGAACGAGGCATAGACGGCCGTGAGCACTACGGTGAGCAGCGCCGTGGGCACGTCGACAAGAAGGGCCACCACGAGCCCGCAGGCGCCGATGGGCATGGCCACGCCGTCCAGGTTGGTGAACAGATACAGCGCCTTTGCCAGCAGCAGGACCGAGATCATGACGAAGAACAGAAGCAGATGCTGCTGCACCGGCGGACGGTCTTCCCACGTCCTTCTCCCCGCCACGAGCAGAAAGATGAGCGTAAGGAGAAAGAAGGGCAGGAACGACCCCGCCCCCGACAGCAACGCATCCGGCCTCGGCTTGTTCAGGCAGGCCTGCACCCGGTAAACGTCCAAGGGCGTGACAATCTGTCCGCGGGGGACAAGGAGATCTCCCCTCTTGTAAGCGATTCTCTTCTTCGCCGCTCCTCGGGAGCGGATCGATGCGAGCAGGTCCCGGTTCTCAGGGGAATACTCGATATTGGGCTCGATCAGGTCGCTCAAGTTCGCATACAGCGTTTCCCGGAGGACGTGCCCGAGGTCGAGCAGTTCCAACCTTTCCTCGAGAATCTTTCGGACATCCGTCAGGCGATTGACTTCGGAGACGCTCACGGTCACGGCCTCGGGTTTCCCCGTTTCGCGTAAGCGCAGGATCGAGGTTCCGTCCGGCATCTCCTTACCGGACACGATTCCTTTGTCGAGTAACCCTCTCAGGGTGGTCGTAAGGAGTCCCTTGACCTTGTCCATGTGTCGGTACCGGAGAATCGCCGACAGGGACTCCCCGCTCGCTCCGGGACGCAACTGTTCCCTCAGACAGGCATACGCCTTTTTTCGACTTTCCACGGCGGTCTGCCGGCACTGTTCCAGGCCGTTGAAGAACTCCTCCCATCGCGCCAGGATCTGCTTGGATTTCTCCGCGTCCTTCACATAGATCGGAACGAATTCTTTGAGCTCCTTTTCCACGACCTTCTCCATGGCCGCTTCTTCGTCGAAGACAAAATCATAGGGTGCGCGTATGGCCTGGGGAGATCGTTCACCGATGCGGGGCAGACGAACCGGAAGGAAGTATTGCTCGAAAAAGGTCACGAAGATCGCCAGCAGGAGCACCAGGAGCCCCGGCATCCAGAGGATCCCTTCCGTCCGGGTACGCACCCGGATCGGGGGGTCGTCGATTGCGTCTCGTATGCTCGGCTTCTGCTGAGGCACGCTTGTCCCCGACAACGTAGAATGAAAGCATTGGAACCAAATTTTAACGGTAAAACAACCTGTTCCAAATGTCAACGAACATTCTGTCACCCCAGGACGGCTGAAAACACGCGGAGCACGTTTTCACCGAGCACGCCCCGGACCGCCTCCGGGGAAAAGCCACGGCGGAGCATGCAGTCCGTAACCCGGACCGTATCCGCGATGTCTCTGATCCCCCGCGGGAGGGAGGGAATCATGCCGTCCATGTCGCTACCCAGGGCGGCATACCGCCAG
>WFRX01000130.1 GCA_015486285.1 bacterium | reverse complement strand
TTGTCTGCACCTTCCGGCCCCGCACGGCCCCTTCAAGGCCCATTTCCCGCATCAAACGCTCCACAGTACATCGAGCCACCCGGATGCCTTCTCGGTTCAGCTGCCGCCACACCTTACGAGTTCCATAGACCTGGAAGTTCCCCTCCCAGACCCACCGGATCTCCCCTCGCAGGACAGCCTCCCGCTTCGTGCGCTGTGGCAGCCGGCCCGGATCGGCCTGACGAGCCTTCTGCTCGTAGTAGGTTGACGGGGCGATCGGTATCACCGCACAGATCGGCTCGACCCCGTAGGCCTCTCGATTCTCGTCGATGAACGACACCGTCACTTCGGTCGGCGGTCGAGCTCCGCCTGCGCGAAAAAAGCCGAGGCCTTGCGGAGAATCTCATTCGTACGGCGCAACTCGCGGTTCTCACGTTCCAGTGCCTTGAGTCGCTCTCGTTCCCCGCTGGTCAGCCCAGGGCGAACTCCCTAGTCCCAAAACAAGCGAATAAGCTGTGATTTTTCGTGAAACGGGCCATTGGCCAACATATTTTGCCACTGATGGTCCCAGGAAGTGCAAAGTCGTGATGTCATGAGCGTTCTCATGGACCGTATGCAAGACATTTTTGCTGTTGAGAGGGGATGGGCCCCTGTTTCGGGCATACCTCTCCCGGCTCGTCCTCCTCGAACGGCTCCTTTTCTCTTCTCAAGCCAGGCTGAGGCGACTGATTCTGTCATAGGTTTCCAAAAAGGTCCTTGTCCAGTAGTTGTACCCGAGGATTCGAAAAACGATCCGGCGGCCGGTGCGTATGATCTGGGTCGGCAGGCGCACAATGGCGTTGAGAAACCCCCGGAACTCCATCTTCAGCAGTTCCTGGCGCCTCTGCGAGTTCCGTACCAAAAGAGCAAACCAGGCTTTGAGCGTCCAGGCCAGAGCGCTCATGACCATGTACGCCCAATTCGAGACCAGGTCTCCCACGGGCATCCGCATGGCGTTCAGCCCGTTTTTCAGCTGTTCAATGAGGTTTTCCTGGTTGCAGCGGTCATTGCAGAAGAAGACGACCTCGGCGGGGGTCATCTCCTCGATGTTCGCAATATAAAAAAAGTAGCGGGTCTCCTTCCACAGGAGAACCTGCCCTTGATCCACGCTGAGCTGTTTGCGAAGGGCAATCACGCGGTAGCCTCGCTTGCACCGGGTGGGTCGGTAGCGGAACTCCGCGACATGCTCCTTCTGAAGGGTAATGTTCTTGTACTCCTTTTCCACCACGATCTGCTCTTTGACGTTGACCGGACGCTGCCTGCTCCGCCCGGTTTTGGGCAACCTCTGCCGGCGCTCGAGGACGCTCCAGCGGCTCGTATCCAGGCCTTCGGCGATCTCTACCAGGTTCTTCGTGGCATCCTTGCCGAAGGCAAAACGCACGCCTTCCTGCGTCCAACGGTCGAAATGCCTGGTCAGGGAAAAGTCGGTGTCCCCCCGCTGGCAGACGCGCGAAAAGGCTTGCCGTACCAGCCCAATGCCGCGGTCCAGCCATTCCACGGAGCCGTCGTGAGAAGGACGATTCCCCGAGCGGTTGACCAGGTACAAGGGCTCCTGGGTATTGGCAAGCGAGACAAGAAGGGGATGATACCCCCAGACTCCCTTGTAGGTAATCCCCATGCCTTCCTTGCATTCGCCCGTGGTCGGGGCGAGGGTCCCGTCCACATCCAGGATCGCCTCCTTACGCTCCGCAGCCTTCAGGCGTTTCTTCCACAGCTTCGGCCGGACGCTGTTGATCGCCTCCAGCAGATCCAAAACGTCCTGTTCGGCAAACCTGCGGGTAAAATCTCCGGCTGTCGTAGGGTCCGGGATCCGCTCCGCACCCAGCCCGTCCATGTAGGCCTCATCGTTACGCCTCAGCTCGATGTCATCCAAGCAGTTTCCACCGGTCAGCGAGTTGTAGGCGATATTGAGCACATGATCCGATTCCTGATAGGGAAGGTGTCGTTTCAGGACATGCAGCCGGGCGTCGATGGCCCGGATCAAACCGCTCTTGCGTGCCAACTGGTGGAAAGCCCCTATACCGCCACAGTCAATCGCACGGACCCGCTCGGCCATTTCGTACTGGATGTTCCGTGCCCGAAACATCGGCTTGGACTGCGCCGACCATTGTCGTCGTGCAAGGCGTTTTCTCAATTTCACTTTCCGTTTCCGAAGAATTCTGCTATCATGGTTCTTCACTCGAAACTCCTTTCTTTCAGGGATGCGCTGTTTGTCGATAACGCATTCTACCCAATAAAGACAGGCGTTTCGAGTTTTTTAATGTCCCTTTCGGGGATGGTTGAAATCCCTCGCCTTTAGGCGAAGAAAAGATTATATTCTGTCGCTATGCGACGTTACAGGCTTGGAGCCCATACAAAGACGGATCTTAAGGTCCATGTGATTTGGCTTCCGAAATACCGCAAGCGGGTATTGACGGGCCAAGTAGCTGTCCGTGCTCGAGATATCTTGAGGCAGATCGCCATGGAGCACGAGATCGAGATTATCACAGGGAAGGTGTCTGTTGATCATATCCATATGTTCATCTCGTATCGTCCGACTCAGAACATCAGCAAGATTATGCAGTGGCTGAAAGGCATAAACTCACGGATCCTGCTGTCGGAATTTGCACATTTGCGCCGACAATTCTGGGGGAAACACCTTTGGGCCAGAGGCTATCTGGCGGTCAGTTCGGGCAATCTGACAGACGAAATGATTGAACAGTACATTGAAGAGCAAGAAGGTGAGCCCGTGGCTGATGACAGTCGATTTCAAATCGACCCCCCTTGAATCCCTCGGCTTATAGCCGAGGGTTGTTCAATGTAGTCATGCAGTTCAAGAG
>WFRX01000129.1 GCA_015486285.1 bacterium | reverse complement strand
TACATTCCACGGTGCGAATAGCTACTCAGATATTCCAGTTGCCCAAGCTTACGAAAGAACGTGCATCGAGCAGGATTGCCCAACACCTCCTCGAGTTGTTCTCGCGTGGCAATCTTGTGTCTTTTCAAGAACTCCGCAAGAGCATCTGTCGGGTATCGTGTACTCATAATGAGACTATTAGCCTATTTAGAAAAGCTTGTCAAGGCTAAAAGTCTCATTTCTCATATTTCATAGAAAGCCCTTAAACACAGGCCAAAAGAACATAGAGAAGTGTCACGCCGAACTCTCAAATGAGACTATTGGCCCTCATAATTGTAAAATTATTTTTTCGCGAACCCTTAGTGGGATCGGGGAAAGCGATTTTTTTTTGCCAAAATGTAGAATGACGACCTGACCCCTCCCTCATGACCATACCGCTATGCTGCCGTCCAACCCCCATCGACGGTCAATACAGCCCCCGTTGTGTACCCGGCATCCTCCGAAGCAAAATAAAGGACGGCCCCAACGATTTCATGCGCTTCACCAAAACGCCCGGCAGGAATTCTCCTAAGCAGGTTGTTTGATATGACTTCTGAAGAACGCATCCCCTCCGTCAGGTCCGTTGCCACGTACCCTGGTGCAACGGCGTTAACGGTAATTTGATGTTTTCTCGTCCATTCGAGAGCCAGCACTTTCGTCATCTCGATGAGACCTGCCTTCGCTACGCAATACGCGATCTGTCTGGGTAATCCGATCACTCCTCCGATAGAAGCAATGTTTATGATGCGACCCCACCCGTTCTCAATCATGACTCTCCCTGCTTGCCTGCACAGCAGAAAAGGGGCCGTCAGGTTAACTCGAAGGACATCTTCCCACTCCTCCTTTTCCACCTCCTCGGATCTTTTCACAAATGGGCTGATGCCGGCGTTGTTGACGAGAATATCGATTTTGCCATATCGATGTACCACGTTCTCGACGAGACTCAAAATATCCTTTTCTCTACCCAGATCGCATTTGATCCCAAACGCTTCACCCCCCGCCGCACGAATCTCCTCGACGGTTTTCTCTAGTAGTTTGGTATTTCTTGCGGCAAGGACGACGTCGGCTCCCGCCTTCCCAAGGGCCAAAGCGATTGCTTTGCCGATCCCTCGATTTCCACCCGTTACAATGGCAATCTTATTTCTTAGGCCAAAGCATTCCATATGGCTATCCATTACTCAAAGACAAAAGGGCAAAGGAATCTCAAGAGTTCGAGCAATCCAGTGTCGGCAACCTATCCTTTCACCTTTTAACTTTCCCCTTCCGGGTGGGCGGCGTCAGGCGGCCCCTATTCCTCGATCTCTGGTCCTCCGGCCCCTTCTCGAAACCAGGTGATCGGACGAAATTCGCGGGGCACGATCCCCTGCTGCTTGAACTTCGGGTACCCGAGCACCATCGCCGTGGTGATCTTCCAGGGGTCCTTGAGCCCGAGCTTCTCCTTCACGTCCGGGACCATTTCGATGACCTGGCTGAAGCCGACCCAGCAGAAGCCGAGGCCCAGGGAGAGGGCGGCCAGATTCATGTTCTCCCCGGCGATGCCTGCGGCGATCTCCCGCCCGCCGATGGCTCGCTCGTCGCCGGCGACCAGGATGACCACCGGTGCGTTGAGGAAGGTGGGAAGGTTCTTCTTCGCGATGCTTCCCATACCGCCGAGGATGATGCGGGGATCGAAAAAGCCGGGGTTTGGGTCCTCTGCATACATGGGCAGGAGGCCCTGGACCGTCTCGTCGCTCTTGTACGTCGTGTATAGCATGTTCAGGACCCCGTAGCAGGCCTCGTCCATCTCCCCGATCAGGGTCTTATCCGTCACGACGATGAACTTCCAGGGCTGGCAGTTTCCGCCGCTGGGTGCGAACCGCCCCGCCTCGAGCACCCTGCGGATCAGGGTTTCGGGGACCGGGTCCGGCTTGAAGTTTCGAACGCTCCTCCTCGTGAAGATGAGCCTCTCCACGGTGTTCCACTCCGTGGCGTTGCCCTCCGCGTCCTTCGGCTCGTAAGGCAGCCTGGCGGGCAGGGGATGAGGTTCGGTCTTGTAGAAGCCCGAGTCCACGTGGTAGGGCTCTATGATGGAGATGGCGTCCGCCGGGCAGGCCACCATGCAGTTGTAACAGCTGAAGCACTCGTATTCTTCCTTCATCCTCGGCACTTCGTTTTCGTCCGCCTCCCATGCCCGGAAGGGGCAGTTGACCATGCACAGACCACAGTGCGTACACTTCTCCGGGTCCACCTGCATAATGCCCATGTGGACCGTTCCGGGCTCAGGTCGCAGTATAGGCTCCAAATCCTCCCAGGTGATGTCTACGTTCGGTCCCATAGCATATCTCCTTTCTTCGTTCTGGAGCCGGGCATCCATTCGATCATGCACCGGGATCGAGTGTGGCAGGCTCCATGTTCAACAACCTGGAATCATCCAACGTTGAGGTGGAGGATGGATCTACGCAATATACCCGCGATCTTCATCTTCACCACAGTTTAACGTCCAGAAACAATTTGTAGCCGTATTTCCGCAAATCTCTGAAGAATTTGGCCATGGACAGAAAGAACGGATTGGGAATCGGAAGGAACATCTTGATTCTGATAATCCCGACGGTGAAGGCGGCGAGCATGACTTTCAGCAAGGGGAAATGGTACTGGTAGTCAAACCGCTCATGACCGTAATTATACATTCGAAGCAGATGATTGATCATGACCGGCGTGAAGATCTGCCCTTTTTCATCCGAGCGGCCACTCCTCCATTCCTTGTACCCATCCTCCGAACTGAAGAAATAATTCTTATCACATGGGAAGATGAAATCGCCTTCGTGCCCTTTTGTGCTCAGCCAGGTGCCGAAGGGCCTTCCCCAATAGATGCGAAGCGATCTAGGCGTGTAGTCCAGAAGCTCTCCGTCCTTGCCGATGATCTCGATGGCCTCGCCGGTATCATGGGCAATGGACCGAACGATGACTTCCTTGCCGGGAAAGAAATAGGATATAGTTGTGCATTCAACAGGGCACTCTCCGTACCATTTCTGTTCGCCGTCCACGAAAACGCGATGATGGTTTTTGAAATTCGCAAACGGCCGAGCATAATAGATCTCGCCCACCTCGGGAAGCACGGCATCGTCTGGAAGCTTCTGCCCCATAAATTCTTCGATGTGAGCATGCTGCTCATTTTGCAGTGCGACAATGATACCGCCTTCCAAATCATGAAGGCTCTCCCTCACCTGCTGCTCCGATAGGTTGAAGGCATCGACGATTTCCTTCACCTTGGGCGCATACCCAGTGGCGAGTACGGATTCGTATATGAAACGTTTGATCTGTTTTGTGGTGTCACTGAACCGATTGCCCCTGAAAAGCACAGTATCGCTGTATTTTCTTGCCATTTTCCATCCCCCTGTTATTTTTCGATCTCATCGCAGAAATTCAGGACACCGTTCTTGCCGTATTCGGATGCGAGCATGAAGTCCGTCACCGGTCTTTTGAAACGCATCCTGCTGGCCATTCTGAATAACGGCATAAGCCCGGCCGCATGGTATGCGCTTGAAACACAGACTTGGGCAACCATTTGAGCCCCCATCCGCTCGATCAATGTCCTCATGGGTTCGAAGATGAGTTCGATTTCAAACACGGCCAGGGGCGGACCGCCAAACGTACAAAACGCGCCGATCTTTTTCCCGCGGATCCCCCGGATGGTTTGCAAGTATCTCGCGACCGGATATGACATCTGCGCCCACTTCGGTCCACCGACACAAATTCGATCGAACTCGGATATGTCCGGATACTTGAGAGCTTGAATATCCTCCTCCACCTGGTTGTAGGTTCGCACATGATGACGCTTCCAGGCATTTGAAAACAGGGACAGTGTTATGGAAGGATATCGAGGAAAGTCTCTTGCGACCTCCCTCAGCCATGAGTATGCGATCGCAGGCCTTATTTTTTCAACCTCAACCGCGTGGCCCCGCCGCACCAGCTCTTCATGAATCGCTTCGGCGAGCTTTTCGGTGTTTCCAGTGTTTGAAAAGTAGGCGACAAGCATCTTCATTGTTCATCCCTCCCCCAAATCTAGTTTAACGATGTCGCTGCGGCTTCTCGGATAGGTGTCGAACAGGGTGTGACCGCCGTGTCTTGCCAGGACCTCGTTGTTCCCATCCTCGATCAGGCTCGCCCGTGCATCCCGGAAAAGCTTCTCGACCAGATATTCTTTGGACAGTCCGTTCCCGCCCAGGAGCTGGATTGCGTCGTTGGCATTCTCCAGGCAAAGCTTCGTGGCCGTGATCTTCGCGGCCATCGAGTATTCGGGGAAACCCGGGGCGATGTTCATGTTAAGGTTTATTGCCGCCCGGGTCAGGGCCCGGCACGTCTCCACGCGGGCGAACATCTCGAAGATCCTCTGCTTGATCGTGTAGTGCTCAGCCAGGGGGCGGCCGCCTTGGACCCGCTCCTTGCAGTAGGTCAGGGCCTCGTCGAAGGCGGCCCGGGCCAGTCCGGTCGCCCAACTGGCCATCCAGCTATTGGCGAGGGACAGGATCCCTTCCTCCATCGCGCCGTACATGTCGGGTGCGACGATCCTGTACTTGTCCGGGACCCGCACGTCCTCGAAGAAAAGCTCTCCTTGGGTGAGATCCCGCTGACCGATTTTGTTCAGCGGCTTTCCCTTGGACACCCCGGGCAGGTCCAAGGGAAGGAGGAAGATGCTGAAGCCGGAAATGCCCATGGAAGGGTCGCTCTGCACATGTAGCTGGCAATGGGTAGCGATGGGACCGCCTGAGACCCATGCGGCCTTCTGGCCGTTGATGACCCACTCGTCGCCGTCCCGCCTGGCCAGGCAGTTGGTCCGCACGTTCGGTTCGTAGAAGAAGGCTTCGCCCATGCCGATCATGTCCGAGCCGTGGTCAGGCTCGGTGCCGCCCCAGCAGGACCGAATGCTGGCGTCGGTGCACTCGCAGTAGGGAGTCGTGAACTCCTTGATCAGCTCCTCATTGCCGGTAAAGCAGGCTGTGTAGGCGACAAAACTGGTGGTCGCGAGATGAACGGCCAACCCGAAGCTGCCCCAGGCCAGCTCCTCCATGACGATGTTCACCTGAAGGGGGTTCAGGCCCATGCCGCCGAACGGCTCGGGGATGAGCATCTTGTGGTAGCCCAGCTCGTAGGCCTTCCGCAGAAAAGGCCAGAGGGGCGAGCCGTCGGCGATCACGGCCTCAGGCGTCATCTCGTCCAGGGCCTTGGCAGTGGGACGGATGACCTCCTTTGCGAACTGGTGGGCGGCTGCCTTTAGGGCCAGGTCTTCATCGCTCAGGTCCAGGTTTACATCGAAGTAATCCATGATTCCTTTCCTCCCCTTAGGATGAACCTTTTCTTGATTCACGTCGCTTCTCTTACCAGCTCCACAATATCAGCAGTCCTCATGGGGACCGCCGCTGCCTTCATACCGTCCCGAAATTGCTGTTCACAGAAAGGACAGGTTGAAAGCAGGAGTTCTGCGCCTGTCTTTTCCGCCTCCTTCACCCGGGGCCGGGCAATTTGGCTGGAGGCGTTCATATCGCCGCTTTTCAGTCCGCCTCCTGCCCCGCAGCACCAGCTCTTCTCTCGCGTCCTTTCCATCTCAATCAGCTCGACCCCAGGAATCGCCGCGATCGCCTGCCGGGGAGCATCATACACGCCGGCCTGCCTCCCCCCTGAGATCCCCGACTCTCTTCCCATGTGGCAGGGGTCGTGGTAAGTCACCTTCAAGGGAAGCTGCCGTTTGAATGTGATTCTGCCCTCGCCCAACAACTCCACCATGTACTCGGAAAGGTGCAGCACCTCGGCATCGGTCCTTCCAACTCCCATCTTCGGATATACGCTCTTGAGCATCTTGAAGCATCCGGCGCAGGCGGTAACGATTCGTTTCGCTTTGGTGTTGTTCAGCGATTCGAGGTTCGCTTTCCCCTGCCTGTAGAGAAAGTCCCAATCACCCAACTGGTACGCAATCGTCCCGCAGCAGTTCTCCCGGGTTCCCAGGATACCGAAATCGACTCCCGCTTCCTTTAGAACCCCAGCGGTACTCTGGGCCACTCCATTGAGGCCCCTGTCCGAGGCGGCCGTGCAACCCACATAGTAAAGGACATCCACGTCCTCTTTCCCCGCGTCTTTGATGCCGAGCCCCTTTGCCCAATCCGCCCTTCTCGATCGTGGCAGCATCCAGGGATTGCTGTAGTTCCTCATTCCTTGGATCAAGGGCCTGTGATTCGCAAGGGGACCGAGGCCCGCGTCAACGAGGTCGGCGCGCAGGGTGCGGATCACCATGGGCACATCGATCGCGGCCTCGCACGAGGCGCTGCACCGGCCGCACAGGGGTTCCCTGAAGATGTATTCCGCCATCTCCTTGGATAGGGACACCTGCCGCTCCCGGATGCTCCTCACCATGCTGATGATTCCCCTTGCCGAGAAATCGACTCCCCTGTGAAGGAACTGGAGGGGGCACTGATCGTCCAGGCGGATCCCGCTGCAATCCTTGCATCCCCAACAGAACCGCAAGGCGTTTTGAATCTCTTGGTCATCGATTCTCATAGCCTTCCTCCAGCTCAAAAAGGGCCGTTTCCCGGGTTCATGATATTGTTCGGATCGAACTCGGCCTTGACCTTTTTCATCAGCGCTTCATATTCCGGTGTGAACAGGTCAGGAACGAGCGACTTCACCCCCTTGCCTACCGGGTAAGGGACATACCCGCCCGCATCCATAATGATTTGTATCTGCTCGGCAGCAATCTGCATGGATTTTTCCACAGCCTGCTCCGCCTCCTTGCCTGCATCATAATGGGAAATATAGGAGTAGAGAGCGATAAAGGGATAGAAATTGACATAGGGATACCACATCTCCGGTGGGCTGAATTCCTTCTCCTTTTCCCACAATTCCAAGGTTTTTCGGTATACCTCCGGAAGCTTCCACGGCGGACCAACGCACGGATAGAGCCCGGATGAGATGCTGTGCATGGGCGCCTCCGTCTTGGTATAGAAATATCCTATCAATTCGTGGCTATCGATTAACTCCGCGATCTCCCCCCCGAGAAGTTTACCGCCGTACCGCCCGCACACCTCGAGTGCCCCATCCCGCCTCGCATCGCATTCCTTCTCGGAAACCAGGCTGCTTACCGTGAAGCACAGGCGATGTCCATACTTGTCGGGCGGGTGCTCGCCGAAGGAAACGGGCATGTCGTCCGGCCGGGCCTGCCCCTTCTTGGACCACTCCCAGGCCCGCAAAAGCCACGAGACCGCATGGGGATGCAGGAGCCAGACGCTCGGTCCCATCAGCTTTCGTGCAAGGAGTTCCCTGACCGCACTCGTACAGCCCTCGATCCCCTCATCCGTGTCCGGGAACTCGACATCCAGGTAGCGTGCGGCAACCGGCATCATGCTCAGACGAAGGGTGACCTCGGTTATGATCCCAAGGGCGCCCTCGGATGAGCAGAACAGGCCCGTTACGTCCGGCAACCCGTACCGGACGAACCGCTTCCCGTGGTGCCTGACGGCAGCGGAGGCGCCGGTATCGAGAACCTCCCCGTTTCCCAATACGACCCGCAGGGATATGATGTGTCCCTCGAACGGGGCCGCATCGCACCCAAACGAGCCGATCGTGTTCTTGGCCACATCGGCTGCGACCGTGGACCTGCCCGCATTGCTCGCATGCACCGGATAGTAGTACCCCCTTGCCCTCAGTTCCCTGTCCAACCTGCCGATGATCACCCCGGCCTGGACCGTGCAGGTCATCGTCTCTTCGTCTATATCCAGGATCCTGTCCATCCGGGTCGTATCGATAAGGATGCCACCGTCCCTGGAGGCACAATCCGGCCACATGGTACGAGCCCCTACGGGCGTAATTGGAATGGCCGGTTTGAAGCGATTCGCGATCGCAACGATCTTCCGGCAGTCCTCCGTGGACTCCGGCAATACGATCACATCCGGCATGCCGACGGGTATCTCAAAGGCAAGGGCATAGGTATACTGGCTGCGCTTGAAATCCTCGGTAACGACCTTGTCTTTTCCAAGCTCCGAGACCAGCGCCTGCACGTATGAAGGCTCATTCATGCTCGATCCCTCCGTGAATCCCAGTATAGATTGCTTCCTTGCCCGGGAACGCCCGGAGCCGTTGCTCACACGGCTCGGCCCTAGGTGTCCATCGCCTCATCGACGAGTTCCGTTATGTCTGCGAACTTGAGCGGCGATTCGCTCCGCTGCATGGCAAGGGAGAGGTTCTGGTAGCAGAACGGGCATGCGGACACGAGGGTGCTCGCGCCCGTTCCCTCGGCCTCCTTCAGCCGCTCGCCGGCGATCTGCGAGGCGTTTTCCTGGTACGCGGTCCGGACCCCTCCTCCGGCACCGCAGCACCAGGAATAATGTCCGCTTCTGAACATCTCAACAAACTCTACCCCCGGAATCGCGCCGAGGAGCTTCCTCGGGGCGTCGAAGACCCCACCGTGTCTTCCCAGGTGGCAGGGGTCGTGGTAGGTTACCTTCACGTCGGCTCGTTTGCTGAAGTCGATACGGCCCTCCTCCAGAAGGCCCACCAGGTATTCCGTGGTGTGAAGCACCTCCTTGTTCAAGGCTCCCACACTGTCGGGATAGATCTTCTTGAGCATCAGGTAGCAGCCGGCGCAGGAGGTGATTACGATGTCGGCATCGGCCGCATTCAGCACGTCCCGGTTCATCGTGGCCCACTGCTCGAATGTCGACTCGTCACCCAGCCAATGGGTCGTACTCCCGCAGCACTTCTCCTTACTGCCGAGGATGGCAAAATCGACGGCGGCCTTCTTGAGAATCGAAACCGTTCTCTTGGCCATCGTAATGGCCAGGGGGTCCGAAGACGCCGTGCATCCGACATAATAGAGAACATTTGTCTTGGCCCCGGGTTTCTTGGACAGCTCCTCGACCTCCAGCCCCTTTGCCCAGGCGCTCCTGCGCTTCCTGGGAAGCCCCCACGGGTTGTCGTAGTTCTTCATGCCCTGGATCAGGGAAGTGTGCTCCCGTCTGGGCCCAAGCCCCTTGTCGACCAGGTCCATCCGAAAAGCGCGGCCGATTTCCGCTACATCGATTTCGTAGACGCATCTTTCCGTGCAGGCTCCACAGAAGGTGTCCATGTATGCATATTCCGCAAGGGTTTCCGACCAGGGAATCTCGCCCTCGATTAGGCGCTTCAGAACGTGGAGAAACCCCTTTAGGCCGTGCACGGTTCCTCTTTGAACCAGGCGCAGGGGACAAGCCTCCTCCGGATACCTTCCCGTGCAGGAATTGCAATTCACACACCTGTAGATCTGCTTTTTGATCTTCTCCTGTTCGATCCTCATCTCTCTACACCTCAGAATATGCTTACGCCCGGATTCATGATCCCATTCGGATCAAACATCTTCTTCACCTCGCCCATATACTTGAGATATTCCGGATCCGCCCTTTTCAGCGCATAGTCCCTGAGAGCTCTGCCTGTGTTCACCGGAAGGGCGGGTAACTTGTCGAAGCAGTCCTTTATGATCATCTCATACCACGTCCGCACCCTCTCCCTCTCGGCGGGATCGGACGCGTCATAATGCACGTAGGCTGCCAAACTGGCTGAATACGGGGTGAAGTAAGCAGCGTGGTAACAGACCGCAGGGTTAAACCCCGCCTTCTCGAACAGGGGCGGGCACAAGCGATCGAATTCCACCAATGAATCATAAGGGGCCTGGAGCCAAATGTAATGCCAGTTCAGTTTGCTCCTGCCGAACTCGCCCATCAGATACGGATGGGGCTCCCTGCCGTCCTTGCCGTAACCCCCGTCGTCCATAGGCAGAACATCGGAAAAGGAGGCACCAACGTACTCCCCCCCGTGCCTCGCGCAGATTTTCTTAACTTCGGTCTCCTTCAATGCGGCGTCCTCATGGGAGGAAACGCTTTCGATCACCGCAGAAAGCAAATGGCCGTACCGATCGTAGGTGGTATCCCCCAGCGACGTAGGATCGTAGGGGCCCGGTTCTTCGTAAGCCCGGAGGTTCCTTTCGTACCACGACTGACACGAAGGGGGGGACCAGAACAAACCCTGCTGCACGAGTTCCTTGCTCCTGATTTCGTTGGCCGCGCTGCAGAGGCTTCGCAGCCCCTCTTCGTCTTGGGAAAAATTGAAGTCTGCAAAAACGATAGACTCCTGCAGCTTTCCCATCCGAAAGGTAACCTCCGTGATGATTCCGAGGCCTCCTTCCGAGGCCATAAAAAGCCCGGTCAGGTCCGGCAGGTGATGCCTTGAAAAATGGGGCGCGCCCAAAACCCTGGATGCGCCCGTCTGGAGCACATCCCCATTGCCCAGCACGACCTTCAAACCCATCACCCACCGGTCCTGCGGGCCGTTCATGGAGCCATAGATGCCGAGGGAGTGCTTGGCGACCTCTGCGCCCGCACAGACAACCGCGGCCTGTCCTATCGGGTGAACCATCAGCCGAAACCCCTTCGCCCGTATCGCCTGATCGAGCATAAAGTCCGTCATGCCCGCCTGTACCGTTATGGACTGGTTCTCCTCGTCCAGATCGATCACCTGGTTCATTTCACACAGGTCAACGGCGATCCCGCCTCGCTCGACCTCGAGCATTCGAAACGCCGCGATCCGACCGCCCATGGGAATAAGCGGAACCCGGTACTCGTTGGCCACCCTTACAAGCGTCTGCACTTCCTCCGTTGAGACGGGATACACAACGGCATCCGGCATCCCCGGCGGGAAGGCGGCCATGCCCTCACACGAATAGGCCGCCCGAATATAGTCGTCCGATCTTACCCTCCCATGCCCGAGTTGCCGGGAAAGAGCCGAAACGGCTTTCTCTATGCCCCTCATTCTATTCCTCCTTACTCGTTGACCTTCTTGGTCTTGCCATCCAGCCCGTTGGCAGAAACCCGCCTCCGACAGGGCTCGAACCTCGACTGCTGGAGGAGTTATGCTGAATATTCAGTCAATCTTCTCGTCTTTTGCCTCCTACAAGGTCGTCAAT
>WFRX01000128.1 GCA_015486285.1 bacterium | reverse complement strand
TTCTACCGGTGCTCTCTAGGGCCGGGGTGGCGGCGGGGGTGGACGGCCTGTTCATCGAGACGCACCCGGAGCCGGACAAGGCCTTGTGCGATGCCTCGAGCCAGGTTCCCACGGATGATCTGGAGGATTTTCTGAGACCCCTGCTCGAGATCCACGAACTCGAGGTGAAATACAGAAGGTGAGCCCGTTTCCGGACCCATCCCGGGAGCGTAGCGGAAAAATCGAAATCATGGAACTTTTTCTGGATTCAGTCGTTGAAGAAGAAATCAAAGAGGCCTTCTCGCTGGGCTTTCTGACCGGCCTGACCACCACCCCGACCTTCATGCACCGGGACGGCATTACCGATGTGGACGGGACGATCATAAGGCTCTCGAAGATGGTCCCCCAGATCCAGATCGAGGCATTGGGGGAAACGGCGGATGAAATCTACGCAGAGGCGCAGCGTCTCCTTGGGCTGGGGCTGAGCAGGGAGACGACGGTGCTCAAGCTGCCGGTCTCCCTCGAGGGCGTGAAGGCCTGCAAGCGGCTTGCCGATGAGGGCGTCCAGGTCAATGTGCATCTCGTCTATACGCTCCAGCAGGCGTACATGGCGATGGCCGCCGGCGCGGCCTATGTCTGTCCCCTGGTGGGGCGCCTGCAGGACGAGGGACACGACGCGTTGGGCCTGATCGAGCAGTGTGTGCATGCGGTGGACTATTACGGGTACGGTTGCAAGGTGATGTTTTCCTCGGTACGGCATCCCGAGCATGTGCGCAATGCGCTCAACCTGGGGGTTCATGCGGTCACGGTTCCCTGGAAGGTGATGAAGGGACTCACCGAGAACACCTTCACGACCGTGGGAACACAGCAGTTCTTCGAGCATACCCGCCTGATGACCCTTCGCGTGAAGGACGTGATCAGCGATTTCAACCCGACGATTTCCAGGGGAAAGCGGGTCGTCGACGCCTTGGTGGTCATGACCCGTGGAGGTTTCGGCGCGGTGACGATCGTGGATGAGCATGAGGAAATCTGCGGTGTGTTTACGGACGGAGATCTTCGCCGGTTGCTGGAGCGGGAGGGCGAGATGTCCCTGCAGAAGCCCCTTTGCGAGCTGGACCTCAAGGTGCCGATCCACATATCCGGCGATGCGCTCCTGTACGATGCCTCCAGGCTCCTGAAGGAGACCCAGGTGGATACGATCTGCGTGGTGGACGGCAAGAAGCAGATCGGGATGCTGGACGTCCAGGATATCATAGAGGTCACTACGTAACGTAGAGCGGCGAGGCGCCGGAGGCGAAAGGCGAAGGACCAAAGGGGTGGGGGATCGGGGGCGGACCCAACCCGATCAACCGTGCGGATTTCCATTCATTTCCCCCGCCTTCCGCTTCGCGGAGAACCATTTGGCGCCCCCTCCTTCCGGGCCCTTCATGACGGTCTGCGAATCGGGGTCCATGCATCTGCCTGCCGTTTCATAGATAGCTCTCACGCAAGGGGAGAGAAGAATATGCCGGGTGCCGAGCTGTTCGGTGATGAGGAGCGACAAGAGGTCATGGATGTCCTGGAGACGGGCATTCTGTTTCGCTACAATTTTGACGGGCCTCGCAAGGGAATCTGGAAGGCCGGAACCTTTGAGGAGGAATTTTCCCGGTACCATGGGGTGGAGTACTGCCACATGTGTTCCAGCGGAACCGCGGCCGACATCCTTTCTCTCGCCTCGGTCGGGATCGGTGCCGGCGACGAGGTGATCGTCCCGCCTTTTTCCTTCATCGCGCCCATCGAGTCGGTACTCCTTCTGGGCGCCGTTCCGGTCTTTGCCGAGATCGACGAGACGCTCTGCCTGTCGCCGGAGGGGATCGAGGCCGCCATTACGCCGCGGACCCGGGCGGTCCTGCTGGTCCACCTTTTCGGGTCCATGGCCAGGATGGATGAGATCGTCCGGGTGTGCGGGAAGCATGGGCTGATCCTCGTGGAGGACGCGGCGCCGGCCCTGGGCGCCACGTACCGGGGAAGACACGTGGGGACTTTCGGGAAGGTGGGATGCTTCTCTTTCGATTTCTTCAAGGTCATCACCGCCGGAGAAGGGGGCGCCGTGATTACGGACGACCGGGAGGTCTACGAGAGGGCGCACATGTTCGCAGACCACGGCCACGACCATATCGGGGACAATCGCGGGGCGGAGCGGCACCCGATCTTGGGGACCAATTTCCGGATCAGCGAACTGCATGCCGCCGTGGGCCTGGCCCAGTTCCGGAAGCTGGATTCGATCCTGGCCAGGCAGCGGAACTACCAGGGGCAGCTGAAAGAGGTCCTCTCCGCCTTTCCGCAGATCACGTTCCGTGATGTGCCGGATGCGGCCGGTGACTCCGCTACGACCCTCGGGTTCTTTCTCCCGGACGCGCCGACAGCGGTCCGGGTACACGAGGCCATGGGAAAGGCGGGCGTAGGGACCGCGTACTGGTTCAACAACAACTTCCACTACATAAGAAACTGGGACCATTTGCAGGGCCTGCATTCCGCGTACAAGCTTCCGGTCTCTCTGCTGGACAACGTTCCGGACTACGCCGGTATCCGGCTGCCGAAAACCGACGCCCTGATGAGCCGCATGCAGATGATCGAAATCCGCCTGAGCTGGACGCAGGAGGATCTCGATCGGATCAAAGAAAAGATTCGAGGGGCTCTTCGAGAGGTTCTCGGCTGATGATTTATTCTTTCAGGAATTTCAGGAACGTGGCCTATTTCGCCTTCGGCAGGGGGACCTTCGACAGGCTGGATGAGATCCTGGCCCCGAGGAGGAAGGGCCGCGACTCCTGTGTCGTCTTCCTGGTGGACCAGGTGTTTCGGGCCGGGTCTCTCCGGGAGAGAATCCCGCTGCGGGAAAACGACCGGTTGATCTGGGTCGATGTCTCGGAGGAGCCCACGACGAGGATGGTGGATCATTACCGGGACGAGATACTCGGTTATGGCGATACCCTCCCCGATGCGGTGGTCGGGATCGGCGGGGGAAGCGTTATGGACTACGCCAAGGCCGTCGCCCTGATGCTCACCAATCCCGGCTCCTCGGCGGATTACCAGGGCCTCGATCTGATCAGGAATCCGGGCGTCTTCAAGGTCTGCGTGCCCACCCTTTCCGGGACAGGGGCCGAGGTTTCGATGACGGCCGTTCTCGCCGGCCCTTCGAAGAAGCTCGGGATCAAGTGCGACTATACGATGCCCGACCAGGTGGTCCTGGATCCGGAATTGACCGCCGGGGCGCCGAGAGACAAGCGCTTTTACACGGGCATGGACTGTTACATCCATGCGGTGGAGTGTCTGACCGGCACCTGGCGAAATGCATACAGCGATGCCTTTGCCGAAAAGTCCCTCGCCCTCTGTCGTGAGGTCTTCCTCGACCCGGGAGACGCCTCGCCCGAGGCGGACGAGAAGCTGATGATCGCCTCCTATCTCGGCGGCATGAGCGTGACCTACTCCCAGGTAGGGGTCTGCCACGCCCTGTCCTACGGCCTTTCGTTTGTTCTGCATACGCGCCACGGCCTCGCCAATTGCATTGCCTTCAACCATCTCGAAGATGTCTACCCCGAGGGTGTTCGGGATTTCCATGCCATGGTCGGGAAACAGGGGATCGACCTGCCGGTAGGCGTGACGAGAGACCTGACGGATGAGCAGCTGGACCGGATGGTGGATACGGCCTTCCGGCTCGACCACATGTGGGACCATGCCTTCGGCAAAGGATGGCGGGACAAGGTCAGCCCGGAGTGGATCCGGGAACTTTTTCTCCGGATGTGACCGGAAAAGGATTGTGAGCGCGAACGATGCGATTTCTCGGAGTCATCCCCGCCCGGTACGCCTCCACCCGTTTCCCGGGCAAGCCGCTCGTGGACATCGCCGGCCGGCCGATGATCCAGAGGGTTTACGAGCGGGCCTCCGAAGCGCTGGAGGAGGTCTGGGTCGCCACGGACGATGCGCGTATCGAAGAGACGGTAAGGTCCTTCGGCGGGAATGTGATCATGACCTCCGCAGCGTGCCCCAGCGGAACGGACCGCTGCAAAGAAGCGGCCGAGAAGATTTCCGCGCTTTCGAACCGCGCGTATGATGTGGTGATCAACATCCAGGGAGACGAGCCCCTTCTCCATCCGGAGATGATCGAGAAGCTCAAGGGCTGCTTCAGTTCCGATGATGGCGGGACCGATATCGCAACCCTGGCGAACCCGGTCGCCCGGCCGGAGGAGATTTTCAATCCGAACGAAGTCAAGGTGGTTTTCGACCGGCGCGGGCACGCGCTGTATTTCAGCCGGTCGCCCGTCCCTTATGTGATGGATGTCGAGCAAAGCGGCTGGTTCGCCCATCACACATTCTACAAGCATGTGGGCGTCTATGCCTACAGGACGGATGTCTTGCGAAAGATCACGGAACTGGCCGCATCCCCCCTGGAAGCCGTGGAGCGGCTCGAACAGAACCGCTGGCTGGAAAACGGATACAAGATCAGGGTCGAGATCACGAACCACGAAAGCGTTCCCGTCGACACGCCTGAAGACCTCGAGCGCATTCAGCGTCTGCTCGACAGAAGCACGCTTTCGGCAGAGGGCAGGACAGGGAAAACGTGAGCCTTCTCTATACGCTCGCCATCCGGGTCTTCGGCCTTCTCGTCCGGGTCGCCGCCCTGTTCAAACGGTCGCCCAAATTATGGGTGAGCGGTCGGAGAGGTTGGTACCGCAGGCTGAAAGCGGATATCGGGGGGGCGAAGAATCTGGTCTGGTTCCATGCCGCCTCCCTCGGAGAGTTCGAGCAGGGAAGGCCGATCATCGAAAGGGTGCGCGCGGAATATCCTGACCATCCGATTCTCCTGACCTTCTTTTCCCCCTCCGGCTATGAGGTCCGCAAGGACTTCGACAAGGTCGACCATGTTCACTACCTGCCCCTCGACACGCCGCGAAACGCCCGGAAATTTCTGAATGTGACGAGGCCGAAGCTCGCCGTTTTCATCCGTTACGAATACTGGTACAACTTCCTGTGGGCCATGTTCCGGCGGGACATCCCGGTGGTGATCGCCTCCGCGATCTTCCGGAAAGACCAGCTCTTTTTCAAGCCTTACGGTTCGTGGAGCCGGAAGGCCCTCCGGCGAATCTCCCGCTTTTTTGTCCAGAACGAGGAGAGCCTGGAACTCCTCGAGTCCATCGGGGTTGCGAACAAGGAGCTAAGCGGCGACACCCGGTTCGACCGGGTGTGGGAGGCCGCAAAGGAAAAAATGGAATTTCCGCTGGTGGAGCGGTTTCTCGCCGGCAGGATGTGCCTGATGGCCGGAAGCACCTGGCCTTTCGATGATGAGCTCATCAAGGAGATCGTTCCCCTCTTCCCGGATCTCAAGTTCGTGGTGGTGCCGCACCATGTGGACGCGGCCAACGTGCGGAGGATTTCGACCCTCTTCGAGGGGGATGCGGCCCTCTATACACGGGGGGAAGATCAAGACCTGGAGGCCTGCCGGGTGCTGGTGGTGGACACGATCGGAATCTTGACCTACCTGTACCGGCTGGCGGACCTTGTCTATGTCGGAGACGGGTTCGGCGCGGGGATCCACAGCATTATGGAGCCGGCCGCCTTCGGGATGCCGATCTTTTTCGGACCGAACTACCATCGCTTCCAGGAGGCGGTCGATCTGGTGGAGCGGGGAGGCGCCTTTGCCGTGAATGATCGGCAGGGGCTGGTGGAAGGCATCCGGCGATTCGTGGACGACGAGCCGGGGAGACAGGCAGTGGGGCGCCTTTGCCGGGAGTACGTCGAAGAGAAGCGGGGAGCCACGGACAGGGTGATGACGGGTCTGAGGGAATTTCTGGGCGAGCCGACGGTGTGGAAGGGAAAAGGGTGAAGGCAGAAGGGCAAAGGCGAAAGGGAAAAGGGCAAAGGGGAAAGGCATAATGGTCCCCTCAGAGGTTGAGACGCCTCACAGGGAGGGGTTAGAATCCCTCAGAGGAGGCGTTTTGAATGTCACGGTCATCAAAGTTTACGGATGAACAGAAGATGGAAATTGCCCTGGATCTGGTATCTGGGAAGCTGAGTCATGCTGAGATTTGTCGCAAATGGGATATCAGCTCCACCTATGCGTAAAAGCTCAAGGATAGGGC
>WFRX01000127.1 GCA_015486285.1 bacterium | reverse complement strand
GGGCACAACCGGGAGGCTTGAACGCACCTGGCCCAGGCGCGGGAATATCTCCAGCGCCTGGGCATCTTGATGCAACCGGACAGGCCCCCGACGGTGCCAAGCCCGATGGTGCCAAAGCCCGATGGAGCCCGATGGTGCCAGGTATCACAATCTCACCGAGCGACGGCGATGGTGCGGGCCCCCGACGGTGCCAGCCCCCGACGGTGCCAGGGCCCCCGACGGTGCCACCGACGGTGCCAGGTATCACAATCTCACCAAAGCCCGATGGTGCCAGGTATCACAATCTCACCAGATCCTGTGTTCGCGAGTGTGAACGCTTATTGACGTTTTCGCTCTCAGATGCAGTCCCTGGCCGACGGCTCCCACACATATCGCCTCACCCATCAGAACAGCTCCGGACGGCGCTCCGTCCGGTACCCGTCTCCCATCCGTATTCCCCTGGCACACATCTTGCCGTCTGAAGCTCGAAAAGCTCCGAACAGGTCGTGCCAGGCATCACAATCTCACAACGGAGGGTAAGACTCGCTGCCGCGAGGGTAACAATCATTGCCGCGAAAGCCGAGAGTGTTCATCGAAGGCGGAATCTACCACGTGTACTGCCGCACGTCCCGTGGTGAAGCGGTGTTTGCGGACGAGGCTGAGGCCGCCGAGTTCACCGGCATCGTTCAACGGGTCAAGGAGCGAGATGGATTTGCCATCTTCGCGTGGGCGGTGATGTCCAACCATTATCATATCGCCCTTCGAACCGGCAAGGCTCCTTTATGGCGGAGCATGGCATCCATCCAGGTCTTGACCACGAAGGGGTTCAACCGGAGACATCGGCTCTATGGCCCGCTCTGGCAGGGCAGGTACAAGGCACGGCATGTGCACAATGACGACTATCTCTATCAACTCTTGGCTTACATCCATCTCAATCCGGTGAGTGCCGGGCTTGTCGATGACCCGGCGAAGTACAGGTGGAGTGGGCACCTGGAGATCATCGGCAAGGATGACCCTGGCCTTACCGATTGCAACGCAGTGCTGTCGCTGTTTGGAACCCACCGGAGGGCGGCGCGCAGGGCCTACGTAAAGATGCTGAATGCAGCGGGATCAACGACCTGGATCGGCGAGGACCTACCCAAGCTGCCGTGGTGGCAGACGGAGAGGGACGAACCGGTGGCATCCCCCGAAGATGGTGCCTACGTGGACTACCTTGGGCGGAGCATAGCTCCCGAACGGCCGCTCTTGCCGGTTAACACGTTCCTAGAGCGGGCGTGTGGAGTTCTGGATGTGGATGTTGATGAGCTGGCGAGTCGCCGGAGGGGACCAAGGCTCCGAGATCTGCGGGAAATGGTGGTGGCTGTTGGGGTCGAAAAATTCAGGCAGCGGGTCCGCGAGATAGCCGAGACGCTGCAGAAGAACCCCGGGAGCGTCAGCCGTTGGGTCACAAAGGCTGCAGAACGGAGATTCAGTGACCGAGACTTCGCAAAACGACTGAGCTGTCTCGAGGAGGCTCTTCAAGTTAAGGACTGAAATCGAGAAGGATCACCATTGTGAGATTGTGATACCTGGCACCGGCAGGGTTCGGGTAGGATACGGCTTCGGGGGCCGGCAGACCTGCGGGTGAGGAGGTTGCCGTGCTCGCTCTATTCCCTCCCTGTCGCCCCCTCTCTTCCACGAAGGCGCTTAGAAAAATCTTGACGGGATAAACTTTTTGTGCAATTATTTTTGTACAAAATATTTGAGGGAACCCATGAAGAGAATTACTATATCAGAAGTTCGGAATCACCTTCCGTCCCTGCTTGATGAAATCACCCATTCGAACGAGGCCATCGTGGTCACCCGGCACGGCAAACCCGTGGCGAAGATCCTGCCCTTTCGCAGAGGCGCATCGGGGCGGAACCGCTATCCTCTGCGAGACCTGCCCATACGGGTATCCAGGGACTTCGACAAACCCGCCCCCGAACCCTGGGAAGCGCTCGCAAGATGATCATCCTGGACACGCAGGCCTGGCTCTGGTGGTTGCATGACCCCTCGCGTCTCTCCCGTCGTTCCCTTTCGAAAATCCGATCCGCCGAAAAGGGAAAGGGAATTCGTGTTTCGGCCATATCGGTCTGGGAGATAGCGGTCAAGACAGAGCTGGGCAAGCTCGAACTGCCTCTGGAGATCAACGAGTGGTATGAACGAGCTCGTTCCTATCCCAACCTCACGGTAGAACCCCTTTCCCCTCTGGATGCAATCGCCAGTACCCGGCTGCCCGGGCGATTTCACAAAGACCCGGCCGACCGGATGATCATCGCGATGGCACGTCGGCACGGCGCCCCCCTGGTAACCTCAGACTCCAGAATCCGGGCTTACCCTCATGTGGAGACGATCTGGTAGGAATTTCCCCTGAGATCGGCAGAGAGTGCTCCCAAGCGCCCCCGCGTCCCGGCCCCACCCCGTGCCAGGTATCACAATCTCACCAAGCACTGATAAACCGTAGCCGAGGCGACCGGCAACATCCTCCGTGAGCTGGGGAGGCCGAAGGCCGCAGAACGGAGATTCAGTGACCGAGACTTCGCAAAACGACTGAGCTGTCTCGAAGAGGCTCTGCAACTGAAGGGCTGACTCGAGAACGATCACCATTGTTAGATTGTGATACCTGGCACTGGCATTGTGTGTGGCACTGGCATTGTGTGTGGCACTGGCATTGGCACGATCCCCCCTTCTGCTTCCTGGTTTGGGTAAGATTTTGCATGAGGCAACGAGAGCGATAGGCTGTAATTTTCCCGTGAGACAAGACGGGTGGGCATTCTAATTGTCGCTGATCAACCGGCTGAAAATTGATTCAACCACAATGCCGACCAGCTCCTAGCGGCAAGGGTCCAATTCGGCCAACAAGACATCCGGCCGATTCGGCAATCTCCGCTTATAAACCCGGCGATTCTCCTCATCGCTGATCCCCAGGTAGATGTTGCTTGAATGAAGATCAAAGGCCCCGTATAGTTTTCCCATTGTGCGCCATGAATGCAATAATGCCCCCTCATGTTTAATGCAATAAGCCAAGCCTGACCCCTCACGGAGACAAGCTTATGTGCTGGTTCTATCTCGCTATGGCCATCCTGCTGGAGGTCGTGGGAACGACCTGTATGAAGCTCGCGGAAGGATTCACGAGGCTCACTCCTTCTGTTCTGGTCTTCGTCCTTTACGGGGCAAGTTTTTCCTTCATGATCCTGGCCCTGAAAAAGATCGAACTGGGCATCACCTACGCCATCTGGGCCGGGCTCGGCACCGCTTTGATCACACTCATCGGAATCGTCTGGTTCGAGGAATCGGTGAGTCCGCTGAAGGTCGTTTCAATCGTGTTCATCGTCCTCGGAGTCGTAGGCCTGCGCCTCAGTCAGGCAGCCTGACCCGGAACCAATCGAACGACGACAGGAGATGGCACTGCAGACGGGCGCCTTTCAACGGCGTGCGGGCAGGGTCTGCTTCTTCATGGTCCGGACGTAGCGCCTGACCGCCTCGGGCATCTTCGTCCCGTTGTGCAGGTTGCGGGCGATCAAGTTCACGATGGCGCTGCCTACGATTGCACCGTCCGCACCTGCGCGGCTCAGGGCCCGGACATGTTCCGGCCGGGAAATCCCGAAGCCCACGCACAGGGGCAGGTCGGTCCGGGAACGCACCCGCCGGATCAGGCGGAGCGCCTCGGGGTGGAGGTCCCCCCTTGCCCCGGTCACCCCCAGCAGGGCCACCAGGTAGAGGAAGCCGTCCGCATGCGCCAGGATCTTCCGCATCCGCTCTTCCGTGGTCGTGGGGGTCACCATGAAGATCGGGTCGATCCCGGAAGACTTGCAGCCTTCGATCACGGGCCCCGCCTCTTCGATCGGCACGTCCGCCGCCAGGATCCCGTCCAGCCCGGCCTTGGCCGCCTGCCGGCAGAAGCGGTCTACGCCCCTCCGAAGCAGGAGGTTGTAATAGACCAGCAGCCCCATAGGAACATCGCTGAACCCGCGCACCTCTTCAATGAACTCGAAACAGCGGTCCACGGTCATCCCCGCCTCGAGGGCCCGGAGGTCCGCCGCCTGGATCGAAGGGCCGTCCGCGATCGGATCGGAGAACCCGATCCCCAGCTCGAGCATGTCCGCGCCCGCCTCCAGGGCGGCCTTCACCGCCTTGAGCGAGGTCTTGTAGTCCGGGTCCCCGATGACGAAAAAGGGAATGAAGGCTCTTTCCCTGCGGGCGCGGAGGGCCTGGAAGCACGCTTGGTATCGGCTCATGCCTTTTTTCCCCTCCCCATCGTTTCGAGTGCCGCCTGAGCCTGCTCGAGATCCTTGTCGCCCCGGCCCGAGAGATTCACAACGATCACGTCGTTCCCGCGCATCTTCTTCGCGAGCTTGAGGGCATAGGCGATGGCGTGGGCGGATTCCAGGGCGGGGATAATGCCTTCGGTCCTCGCGAGCAGGACGAAGGCGTCCAGGGCCTCTCGATCCGTGACGCCCACATACTGTACCCGGCCGGACTCGTGGAGATGGCTGTGTTCCGGGCCTACGCCCGGATAGTCGAGACCGGCGGCAACCGAGTGGGCCTCCCGGATCTGCCCGTCGCGGTCCTGCAGGATGCGGGTGTACGTCCCGTGAAGCACGCCGTCGGAGCCGCGGTTCAGGGGAGCGCTGTGCTTCAGCCCCGAAAGACCGAGGCCGGCGCCTTCGACGCCGTAAAGCCGGACATCCGGATCCTTGAGAAAGCCCTGGAAGATCCCCAGGGCGTTGCTGCCCCCGCCCACGCACGCCACCACCGCATCAGGCGGGCGCCCCTCCACGGCGCGGATCTGCCTTGCCGCCTCCCGGCCGATGACACGCTGAAAGTGCTTGACCATCGTGGGAAAGGGATGGGGGCCGGCCGTGGTGCCGAACAGGTAAAAGGTGTCGCGCACGTTCGCGATCCAGTCCCGCAGGGCCTCGTTGATGGCGTCCTTCAGGGTCCGGGAACCTGTTTTCACGGGAACCACTTCCGCCCCGCAAAGCTCCATCCGGAGCACATTCATCGCCTGCCTCTGAATGTCCTCCTCGCCCATGTAGATCACCGTCTTGAAGCCGAACAGGGCGCCCACCATGGCCGTGGCGAAACCGTGCTGTCCCGCGCCCGTCTCGGCGATCAGGCGCTTCTTGCCCATGTGCCGGGCGAGCAGCGCCTGCCCCAGGCAGTTGTTCGTCTTGTGCGCCCCGCCGTGGAGCAGGTCCTCACGCTTCAAGTAGATGCGGCAACCGGCCCTCCGGCTCAGATTCTCCGACCGCGTGAGGGGCGTCGGTCTGCCGGCATAGGTTTTGAGGAGTTCGTCCAGTTCTTTCTTGAACCCGGCGTCGGTGCGGACCTCGAGGAACGCCTTCTCCAACTCCTCCAGGGCGGGCATCAGGACCTCGGGGACGAAGATCCCGCCATAACGACCGAATTTCCCCGCCTGTTTCATGACTTCTTTTCCTTGTGTGGCCGTTTGAATCCAGGGGCGGCATTCTATAGGGATCGGGCAATGGATGCAACCGCCCAGGCCCCGATGCCGCCGTGTCGCCCCCTCCTCACGCAGCCCGGCTTCGGCCCGGTTTCGGCGTTGTTCAAGCCCGCGAGGTGTGCTAGGATCATCTTCCGCAGGCAGGCAACGGCCCTCTTGAAAAGGAGGTTCCACCGTGAGGGAACAGGACAAGGAGAGGGTACTCGTCGAAGTCGTGCACCGGGTTTTCAACCACTACACCCGGGACCCCCACACCACGGAACAGGCCTTGTTCGACACCCTCTACGAGGAGCGAATCAGGCTGGAGACGGAGAAGGACCGATCGCGGGCGAAGAAGCAGAAGGCCTTCTACCGAAAGATCTACCGTGAGGCCCTGCAGGCCTCGCCGACCCGTCAGGCCGAACTCCTGAAACAGGTGATCCAGGCCTTTGCGGATGAAGTGGCGGGGCATTTCGACCCGCGCGTCTTCGCGCTGGCCACGCGCGTGGCGCCCCCTGCGTTGAGCGCCCTGCTCAATGCGCTCAGCCCCTTGCGGCTGCTGGCCGCCATCCCGACGGGCATGGCGACCCTGGACGATCAAATCGTGATCGACGGAGAGACCGAGGCCTTCAAGGCGGTCGCCCGCATGGGGACCACGGTGCTCGTCTCCACCCACTTGAGCAATCTGGACAGCATCATCCTCGGATATTCGCTCTTCCGCCTGGGCCTGCCCCCGTACACATACGGGGCCGGCCTGAACCTGTTCGCGAACAAGATGATCGGCTTCTTCATGCACAACCTGGGCGCCTACAAGGTGGACAGGCGGAAAAAGGCCGAGGTCTACAAGCATGTTCTCAAGACCTACGCCGGCTACACCATGGAACTCGGCTACCACAACATGTTTTTCCCGGGAGGCACACGCAGCCGAAGCGGGGCGGTGGAGAACAAGCTGAAGATGGGCCTGCTGGGCATGGCCCTGGACGCATACATCCACAACCTGTGCAACAAGAAGCCGCGGCCTGATGTGTTCGTCGTCCCGTGCACCCTCAACTACCAGCTCGTCCTCGAGGCGGAAACCCTGATCGACGACTACCTCAAGGCGGTGGGGAAAAGCCGTTACATCATCGAGGACGACGAATTCTCCAAGCCCAGGCGGGTCGCCGAATTTCTGGCCAGGCTTTTCTCCCTCGACTCACGGATTCACCTGGTCGTTTCCAACCCTCTCGATGTCTTCGGAAACAGGGTCGACGAGCAGGGCAACTCGCGGGACCATCGCGGCAGGATCGTGGATCGAACGAGTTACGTTCGCCGGAACGGCGCCCCGACCTTCGACGCGCAACGGGACCAGGAATACACGCGCGAGCTGGCCCGAAGCATCACAGAGGCCTTCCACCGGGACACCGTGATCAAGCCCACCAACCTCTTGGCCTATGCGGTCCTGGACTGGGTGTGGGAAAAATGCCCCGGCATGGACTTCTACCGGGTCCTTCGAACCGGAGGCCCGGAGGAAAGCCTTCCTCTCACGGAGGCCTACAACCGGGTGGACCGCACCCTAGCAACCCTTCGCGACCTCGAAAAGGCCTGCCGCCTGCGGCTGGATGAATCGCTCAAGGGAAGAGACACCGGCGCCATCGTAGGCGACGCGCTCGCCCACCTGAAATCCTACCACCGGCGGCCGGCCCTGACCCGGCGCGGGGACCGCCTGTTCCATGTAGACCGGAACCTGCTGCTTTACTATCACAACCGCCTGACAGGGTACGGGCTGCCGACATGGGAGAAGCCCCAGTGAAAAAACGAGGAGACCTGGACGTCCTGATCGTAGGAGGAGGCAGCTTCGGCACCGCCCTGGCCACCCTCCTGAGCGAAACGGGCAGGGCCTTCGAACTATGGGTGCGCCGGAAGGAGACCGCCGAAGAGATCAACAAACGGCACACGAACTCCAGGTATGCGAAAGGCCACAAGCTGGCGGCAAGCATCCGGGCGACCACGAATCTGGACGAGGCGGTCAAGCGCGCACCCGCTATCCTGATGGCAGTGCCTTCGCGGTCGTTCCGTGAAGTCGCCCGGGCCGTGGGAGACTCGATCCAGGGGGACCAGGTCCTGGTCCACACCACCAAGGGATTCGAGATCGAAACCTTCAAGCGCATGTCCACGATCCTCCGCGAAGAGACATGTACATTGAAAATCGGCGTGTTCGCCGGCCCCAATCTGGCCGGGGAAATCATGGCCGGCCATCCGGCCGGCGCCACCGTGGCCTCCCACTACGACGAAGTGATCCGAACGGTCCAGGGCCTCTTCGCCGGGAGCGGACGCATCCGGGTGTATGGGGGCCACGATGTCGTGGGTACCGAGGCGGCCAGCGCCTTCAAGAACATTATCGCCCTGGCGGCCGGCATGTCCGACGGCATGGGTTTCGGAGACAATACCAAATCCCTTCTCATCACCCGGGGCCTGAGCGAGATGGCCCGCGTGGGCGTGGCCCTGGGCGCGGACGTCTTCACCTTCAGCGGCCTCACGGGCGTGGGCGACCTGATGTGTACCTGCGCCTCCTCCCTCAGCCGTAACCACCAGGTCGGCGAGCGACTGGCAACAGGGGAGACCCTGGAGGACATCCTGGAAAGCATGACCCAGGTGGCCGAAGGCGTGCCCACCACAAAGGCGGTGCAGCGTTACGCGGAGTCGGCCGGCCTGGACCTTCCGATCGTAGGCGCCGTGTACAGGATTCTGTTCGAGCAGGCGGATGTCGCCAAATCCATTGAGCAGTTGATGCATCTCCCCGTGGGGGATGAACTCGCCGCCCTTCGATACCGTTGAGCTTCCCCATGCCCGACACGTATCCCCTGGCAATCGATAATCAGCGCACCCTCCCGGACGGATTTACCGGCCCCGTGTTTGTCTGGGACATCGATAAGACCTATCTGTCCACCCACTTCTCTTCCCTGCAGGGCCTCGGACGGATTCCCTTGGAGTTCGCGGTGGACAAGCAGGCGATCCCGGGCATGCCCGAGGTGCTGCGGGGCATTCGCAGGGGCCCCGGACCGGGCTATGCTTGCGCTCCCCTCTACTTCGTCACCGCCAGCCCCCCGCAACTCCGTGGCGTGCTGGAGCACAAGATGATCCTGGACGGCGTCGAGTTCGACGGAATCACCTTCAAGGACTGGTGGAAACTCCTGAAGCAGGGGCGGCCGAACCGGATCCGGGACCAGATCGGGTTCAAGGTCTGCGCCCTGCTGGAAGGAAGGCTGAGGCGCCCCCTCGCAACGGAGTACCTTTTCGGAGACGACGCGGAAAGCGATGCGGACGCATTGTCCCTGTATGCAGACCTCGTACACGAGGACATTTCGCCGGGAGAGGCCTTGCACAGGATGGCAGCCACGGGGATGCGGGAAGACAACCGGCGTTGCGCGCTCGCCCTCTTCGACCGCCTCCCTTCCAGAAGGGGAAAGGTAAGGAGGATCTTCATCCATCTCGAAAAACGCACGCCTCCGGAGCAGTTTGAACCATTCGGGCCCCGCCTGCTCCCTGTAAAGGGAGGCCTTCAACTCGCCCTCGCCCTCTTCGCCCTCGGCCTCGTGGATGAGGAGACGGTACGTCAGTGCTGGGAGGCGGTCTCCCGGGCGAAGGAAACGCCTGACGCCGAATTGGATGCCCTCGTCTTCGACGCGGTGCACCACCGCCTCATCTCACGCAAGAAGCTGCGCCTTCTCGACGCCGTGCTCCCCCTGCCCGGCCGGCGGAAATCCTGACATGCTTTTTGACACGGCCGTAAGCACCATGATACAGTCCCCCAAGAGGGATCGAACCTGCGTTCTCCGCCTGCTTCCACAAGGCTCGTTTCACACCCGCCATTCAACCGAGTACGAGGCCCTATGTACTACCTCAATCTTGCAACGGCCGTGGTGCTCTTCATCTCCTTCCTCGGGGACCGGAGAAAGACCATGGCCGGCATGAAGATGGCCCTGAAGATACTGAGCAACATCCTGCCCGCACTCCTGACCATGCTCATCGCTATTTCGATCGTGCTTTACCTGATCCCTGACCGGCTTATCCTCCATTATCTGGGCGACAGCGGCCGAATGGTGGGCCTTATCCTCGCTTCCTTTTTCGGCTCCGTAACCATCATGCCGGGGTTCATCGCCTTTCCCCTTTCCGGCATCCTGTTGCAAAAAGGCGTCAGCTACATGGTATTGGCCGCCTTTACCACCACCTTGATGATGGTGGGGATCCTGACGTATCCGATCGAAAGCAAATATTTCGGAGCCAAGGTAACGGTCATCAGGAACGTGATCAGCCTCCTGATTGCTCTGATTGTAGCGGTATCCATCGGGTATTTTTTTGGTGAGCTGTCATGAAGGTGCCGTATAAGGCGGTCAAACTGTCGGCCGTTGTGCTTTACTTTGCCTTTGTTCTCGCCTCTTTTCCGGCCGGCTTTGAGCCGGGGCAACAGATCGGAAAGAATTTCCTCTCCTTCTCCCTCGAATTGCTCAAGATTCTGCCTAGCGCCTTTGTTCTGATCGGCCTGTTTGAAGTGTGGGTGAAGAAGGAAAAGGTCGAGAAGCATCTGGGCAAAGGCTCCGGCATGTTGAGCCATGTCTGGGTGATCCTGCTTGCCGGAACAACGGTCGGGGGCATGTATGTCGCTTTTCCTGTGTCCTATGCGTTATTCAGAAAGGGGGCGAAGCTCTCCGTTATCTTCACATACCTAGGGGCTTCCGCGATTTGCCGCATTCCCATGATCATCTTCGAGGCATCCTTTATGGGCATCAAGTTCAGCGTGATCCGGTTGCTCGTCTCCATACCCCTGGTTGTGCTCAGTTCCATATGGCTGGGACATTACCTGGAAAAAAGGCATTACCAGATCGTCGAAGGAGGCTGAAAGGCGGCCGAACGTTTCGGATGCAATGGGTATGAGAAGAACCGGCATTGCAGACAGCCCTCTTCACGGCGGGAAGGCGCCCCGCTGGCTGTTTCAGCGGATGCAGGCGCTGGCCCGACAGCTCATCCTTGTCATTGTGGATGAGTTCGGCACCGGGGAACTCCTGCACCGCCTTTCGGACCCTCACTGGTTCCAGGCCTTTGGTTCGGTTCTCGGCTTCGACTGGCACAGCAGCGGGGTGACCACAACCGTTTGCGGAGCGATCAAGCAGGGCGTCAAGGGCCTGGAAAGGGAACTCGGTTTCTTCGTGGCCGGGGGGAAGGGCAAGGCATCGCTGAAGACCCCGGAAAACATCCTCAGCTTCGGCGAGGCCCTGTCCATCGACCCGGACGATCTGGTATACGCAAGCAGGATGTCCGCCAAGGTGGACAATACGGGGCTCCAGGACGGGTTCACCCTGTATCATCACGTCTTCTTTTTCACGACGGACGGCGGCTGGGCGGTGGTGCAACAGGGGATGAACCAGGCAAATCGCTATGCCAGGCGTTACCACTGGCTGGGGGAGGGCCTGTCCAGCTTCACGTGCGAACCCCACACCGGGATCTGGGCGGCTCGAAGAGAACGGGATGTCTTGAACCTGGTGGCCCGCGAGGGCGAAGGGGCACGCCGGGCGGCCGCCCTGCTCGGCAGGGATACGCCGGAGACCCTCACGAAAGAACTCAGAAAGGTGCAGGCCCTCAAGCTGCCTCCCCGCCACGAAATCCTCGCGCGGGACCTTCACCCGGACCGTCTGTACAAGATCTTTCTGAAGACCTACGAGGCTCAGCCCGCCGACTTCGAGAAGCTCATCGGCCTTCGCGGGGTAGGCCCGAAGACCATGCGCGCCCTCGCCCTCCTGTCCGAACTCATCTATGGCGAAAAGGTCAGTTTCCGGGATCCGGCCCGCTTCAGCTATGCCCACGGCGGGAAGGACGGGCACCCTTACCCGGTGGACCGGAAGGCGTACGACCGGTCGATCGAACTCCTCAAGCAGGCCGTGGAACGAGCCAGGATCGGGGACCGGGAGAAGATCGAGGCGATCCGCAAGCTCGAACGAATCGGGACAAAGAAATAAGGATTTTTCCGAAATCGTCCGAAAAAAGGGATGGTAAAGAGCCCTTTTTCTGACCCCGACACAAACGGAGCGCCTTCCTGTGTACAAGACGCTGTCCTACGAGGAACTGGATCATCGCCTGAAGGAGATGGAGGCGGACGCCCTTGGAGAAGGCGGGGTGGACGCGGTTCTCCGGGAATTCGAGGCGAAGTGGCGCGCCCTCCTGGAGGAGCAGACCGCCCGGGTCAAGCAGGAAATCCTCGAGCGGAGAAGGGCGGAGGACAAGGTCAGGAAATTGAAGCGGGAGATGGAGCGGAGGGTGGAGGAGAGAATGGCTGAACTGGAAAAGGCCATTGAAGAACAGAAAAAACTGGACCGGATGAAGGACTCCTTTCTCACCTCCGTTTCCCACGAATTCCGGGCGCCCCTCACATCGATCCGGTCCTTCTCGGAAATCCTCCTCCAGTACGACAACGAAGACCCGGAGATGCGCAAGGAGTTCCTGCACATCATCAACGCCGAGAGCGAAAGGCTCTCGAGACTCGTAAACGACCTGCTCGATCTCTCACAGATCGAGGCCGGCAGGATGGTCTACCGCGATGTGGTCATGTCTCTCGAAGAAGTGGTCCGGGAGACGGCGAGGATCCAGTTTCCCTCCCTTCGCCAGAAATCTCTTCGGCTGCTTCTGGACCTGCCGGCGGACCTTCCCCCCGTCCTGGCGGACCGGGACCGGACGAAACAGGTGGTCGCAAATCTTCTGCACAACGCCATCAGCTTTTCTTCCCGGGGAGGGGAAATCGGCATCACCGCCGAAGCCCTTCCCGGCGATGAACCGGGAAGGCCCGCCGGCTGGGTCCTGGTCCGTGTGGCGGACCAGGGCGTCGGCATCGAGGAAAAGGACTTCTCCGTCATTTTCGAGAAGTTCAGCCCGGCATCGGCGGATACGCTCCGTGAAAAGCCCAGGGGGCCCGGCCTGGGTCTGCCCATCTGCAGGGAAATCATCACCCATTACGGCGGCGACATCTGGGTGGAGAGCAAGAAAAACGAAGGCACCACCTTCTTTTTCACATTACCCGCCGCCGACCCTTCACGCCTTGAAAAGGGCGCCGAGCCGCCGGATTGATCCAAACGTAAACGTACAAAGCGGTCAGTCGGAAAGGACGTCTTCCAGGTCCTCGAGGAGGGTCTCGGCCTGGGTCTTTGGGATCTTGACCAGCGTCCCGGAATGCTCCGAACAGGCGTAATAAGCGGGTTCCCCCTTTTCATCGCTCCCCTTGTACAGGCGCAGAAACCCGATCTCCCTGCTCGCACCGAAGAAGGTGAGACGCAGCACCTCGGAAGAGCCGGCAGGAGCGGCGCACCCGCCGGCCTCCCCGCCGACAGGCAGGCCGACGTACCCCATGGCGCGGAGGGCGGAGAGCCTGCGGATCCAGTTGCGGTAGAGGGCCTTCGCATTCCCGGGAGAGCGGCTGTCCGCCCAGCCCGTCCGGCCGGCTTCCCCGGAAGTCCGCCGGACCAGTTCCTTCTCCCGGCCGCCGGCATGTACCCGGATCCGGGCAACGTCTTTCTCCTTGAAGGCGTGAAGAGAACGTTCCATAAAGCGGCTCGCAGGATGCGCGAGTGCCCGAAAGACCAGTCCCGCGGCCAGGAAGGCCTCCCCGGTCTCGTCGTCGGCCACGTACCGGTCCCTGGGCCCATAGGTCTCCCCCCCGAGGCGGAAGGTGCGTGACCCGGCGGCCGTCTCGATCGTCAGGGACCCGGCGGGTTCCGTAAGGCCGAACTCCTCCCGTTTTTCTTTCCCCGGCCTTCCCAGCGACCGCAAGGCCTTCCAGGGGCAGAATGGGTCCAGTTCGTCCTGAAGCCGTTTGTTGGCCTGGAAGACCTCGACTACGGATGCGGCCCCGGACGGCGGGGGCTCGTCCGCTGCCGATGTCTCGTCCGGGCCGGTCCCTTTCACGGCATGGGCATCCTTCGGGGCCTTCGACGGGGGCGGATGGACGATCTCCACCCACCAGGACGGTTCCCCGGAATACCGGCTCTTTCGTTTCGAAAGGGTCACCGTCCGGTCCGCGGCCGCATAGGTCAGCTTGACGATCGGGCCCTGGCTGCAGGGAAAGATCGTGACCGCGGCGCCCGGTGTCTTCGGCCCCCCGACCCAGGTAAGGTAGGCGAGGAGCAGACTGCCCGCCAGGATTCCCAAGTAGCCGACGAGGGAAACGCGTTTCATCCCTTCCCGCCCTTTCCCGCCCGTCTCAGCCGGAACCGGTTATAGACGACCCCGATGCCGAGAACCAGCAGGGGTACGGCAAAGATCGTCGTGTAGAACCAGACGATATCCTCATCTTTCGTGTGCATGATCCTTACGTCCTCTTCCGTGCCCACCGAGCCGATCGGCTTCTCCTCCCCGAGCAGCCACTTCAGGCCGTCCTCAAACAGGAAGTAGTTGCCCAGGTTGCCGAGAACCTGATCCGAGAGGGCGTCGGCATCCGCGAGTACGATCAGGCGCATCTCCTCGTCGGTCGCGCCTCCCTTCCCATGCGGCGGGGCGCCGTCCGCCGGCGCCTTCCCCGCGCCCTGCACGTCGGCCGTGACGACCGCCTCGAGATTGTAGACCTTCTTCCCCCCTTCCTCGCCATCTTGTTCCATATCCCGGTTTTCGTCCGCCCAGGTCATGGGCATGCTCCGCAGGGTCATTACAATCCGAACGCCGGGCTTCTTCCCGCCGGTCTTCTCCAGCCGGCCCGACTCGAGAAGCACCACGGCCAGCCTGGACGCGTTCCGGTTCAGTGTATTCATCGAGGGATGGGAAGAGGCGCGGTTCGTGAACAGGTTGTACCGGTCCGCCTTTTTGTAGGAGGCCCGCATAAAGTACCGCGCGTTGGCCAGCGGCGTCGGCTGAAAACGAAGGCCGTAATCCTCCAGAAGACCGGCAACGTTGCTCGAGTGTTCCGGGTCCAGGGCCATCCACATCCGCCCTCCCCCTTCGAGATACCGCCGGAGGGCGCTCAACTCCTCCGGGAGAAAATCCCCGCTGGGATCCATGACCAGCACCAGGGAGGCGTCATCCGGGACAGCGGCGCCCAGGCCCTGGCCCAGCCCCAGGGGCTTCACCGTGAAATTCTGCTTTCGGAGGATCTTCTTCAGGCCCGTAACCCCGCTTCCAGGCTCCTGCTCCCCCTGGCGCGGGTAGGCGCGTTCCCCGTGACCCGTGGTAAAATAGGCGATTCGCCGCTCGGCCACGAGCTTGAGGAACTTGTTCTGGAACTCTTCGTCCAGCCTGGCGAGCTTGCCCCGGGCCTCTCCCATTTCGGTCCCGATCTGGACCACCTCTTTCCGGTCGCCGTACCGGTATACGAGGGTGCCGTTCCGGCGGACGCCCAGTTTCCTGGCCAGTTTCGGCTCCATGACGTGGTCGTAGACGTGAACCCGTATCCGATTCGATCGGGTCGCCAGCTGCTCGAAATAGCCCGAGAGTTCCTCCAGCACCTCGTTCGCCTCCGGATAGAAGAGGAAAACCTCGAAAGGCTCGTTCAGGTTCGCCACGAGCCTGGAGGCGTCATCGCTCGGGCTGGTCGTTTTCTGAAACGAAAGGTCCCATTTCCGGTTGTGGACATCGGCGACGTAGTTGAGGAGGAACAGACTCGCAAGGAGCCAGGCGACCGCCAGCCCGCTGCCCCCGGAAAAGGCGACGCGCCTGCGTTCGATCCGGGGCGCCCGGGTCATCGAGGCGGAAGAGATCTCCATGAAGACAAGGGGAAGGACCGAACTCAGCCAGACGATCGGCCACAGGACCTCCAGGATGCCCTGGTACCGGTCCGGGAGCGGTCCTCCGGCCACCGCCCGCGGCCACACCACGGACCGGACCGCCTCCAGCCGGGCCGCGTAAAGCGCCAGGCCGAGGATGCCGCCCAGGTAGCTCAGCAGGATCATCCCCTCCACGGACCGGCGGTTCCCCCCGGCCCGGGCCCAGTTCACCATACGGGCGAGCACGGCCCAGAGGAGGCCGGCAGCCCCCAGGCCGTCCAGGAGGAGCCGGGCGCTCAGGGGAGTGGCAACCAGCCTCTCGCCCACATAGACGAGGACCATGCCCGCCAGGTAGGGGGCCGTACAGGCCAGGGCCGGGATCCGCCATCCGT
>WFRX01000126.1 GCA_015486285.1 bacterium | reverse complement strand
GGTGTGAGACGCGCCTCGTTTTGTGGCTATCGCCGCCTATGTGACGAGGCACGTTGCGGCGCGCATCAACATGATTTACACTCCCCCGGCACCGGCGCGTTCCCTCTCCCTTGAGGGGTGTCGATAAACGGCCATTTACCGTCATCCGTGAAAACGGGGATCCCTAAGCCCCGGAAGCCAAGGGGTCCCCGCGTGCGCGGGGACGACGGAAAGGTGGAGACGCTCCGATTATCGCCACCCTCTTGAGGGAGAAGGTTAGGGGGCCCTGTACCTCCCCTCATGCCCCCGCTTGAAGACTGCGGGGATGACGGCTCCGGAGGCGGGAAGGCAGCGGTACACTGTGCTGGGAGATTGCTTCGCTGCGCTCGCAATGTCCATGATTGGGAGGCGCATTGGGCGGGACAGAAAAGGGGACGTACCTCTTTTCTGCCCTGTCCACTTGTCCGTGATTGGGAGACGCATCGGGCGTATGTGGGAGGCGCATTGCGCTGGGGGATTGCTTGGCTGCGCTCGCAATGTCCGTAGGTGATGGAGTGTTGCGTATGGCCTTTCCCCGGATGTTCCCGTGTCCATAGCCGGCGCTGCGCCCGCAATGTCCGCGGTGGTGTGAGGCGCGCCTCGTTTTGTGGTCATCCCCGCCGATGTGACGAGGCACGTTGCGGCTCGCATCAACATGATTTACACTCCCCCGGCGGTTGACATCGTACCCAACAGGATGGGATAGCAGGGGCCATGCAGGGAGAATGCATCTTCGGCGCCCGCCCGATTCGTTTCCGGGCGGGCCCGGCTGACAGGGGACAGCGTCTATCTCAATGCGTGGCCGGCCGCGTGGACGGCCTGAGCGTCCGGGCCGCAAAGGAGATCATCGACAGAGGCCGGGTCTTCGTGAACGACCGGCGGATCACCAGGGCCTCTTATGAGGTCCAGCCAGGGGACCGGATCGAGGCCTATCCCTTCGAAGGGCGCAGGAGGGTCAGGCTCCGGGAAGGGGATCTTCTCTGGGAAGGCGAGGCCCTCGTCGCCCTGAACAAGCCTCCCGGCCTGCTTGTCCACGGCACCAGGGGGGTGACAGAAGGTACGGTCCTCCCCCAGCTCGAAGGGTTGCTCAAGAAAACGGGTCGATGGAGATCCCGAAAGGACCGGCTCGTACTCGTGCATCGTCTGGACCGGGACACGAGCGGCCTGCTTCTCGTGGCGAGAGACGAGAAGAGCGCCTCCTTGCTGGAGAGGCAGTTTCGACGGAAGGCCATTGAAAAGAGGTATCTTGTCCTGGCCAAGGGGGTGCCCGCAACGGGGCGGTTCCGCCGTGTCTCCCCTGTTGATGCCAGGAGGCCTGCCCGCGGATCGGGAGAGAGTCGCGCAAATCGGCCGCCCCCCAGGGGCGAAACCGAGTTTGAAGTGGTGCAGGCCTTCTCCGCGTGCGCACTCCTCGAGGCCAGGCCTCTGACCGGACGCACCCATCAGATTCGGGTGCATCTCAAGCAGCTCGGGCATCCCGTGCTCGGCGACATCCTCTACGGGCCCGAGAAATGTGCGGAACCCCTCTTCCGGGCCATTTCCCGACAGATGCTTCACGCCTCTTTTCTCGGCGTCGATGACCCGGCGGGGGGAGGGCGTCTCGAACTGAACGCGCCCCTGCCCGAGGATATGAGGCAGGTGCTGGGCTGGTTGAGGAAAGGCGAAAAGGTTAACAACGGGCAAAGATGACAGGTCGATCGGTAAAGATGAAAAGTGACAGGGCGATGGGTAAAGACGAAAAGTGATAGGTCGATGGGTAAAGGTGAAACAAGTTGGGGCCCAGGCCCAGGCCCGGCCCCGAAGCGTTCCCTCTCCCTCGAGGGAGAGGGTTAGGGTGAGGGTGCCGCCCTGTGTACCCCCGCATCCTTACCTTCGCCCCAGAGGGGAGAAGGAATTTCAGGGACTCATCGTCAACGTTGCGTAAGCAAAGTGTGACGACGCCCAGCTTCCCTGGTAGACATTGCGCGGCCCCTTGAGCCGGGGGATTGCTTCGCTGCGCTCGCAATGTCCACGATGGGGAGGCGCACGGGGCTGGGAGATTGCTTCGCTGCGCTCGCAATGTCCATGATTGGGAGGCGCATGAGGTTGGGGCGGGC
>WFRX01000125.1 GCA_015486285.1 bacterium | reverse complement strand
ATGCAGATCAAAGTACGCCATCGGCTCCACCTCCTTGCACAATCAGGGTCAATTTGGATGATTTCGTATACCATACCTGTCCTCGTACCTTATATCGATCCTGCCGCGCAAAAGGAATCCCCGGAATGGGTGAATCTTTCTCCCCATTATAGGGGATTGTGGGCCCAAACCCGGATAGATACAATAGCTGGAATCTGCGTGACTTGAGAGGACGGTTCGTGCAAATGGGCCGCGAGGTGCGAGGGCATTGCGGAAATAAACAACACGGACGCCGGGAGGAAAGCCATGGAGAGATACGACCAACAGAGGGGCGAGGAGTACATCAGCGAGTGGCCCCGCTATTCACCCCAGGACCTGAGAAGGCGGGAGGCAACCCTGATCGCCGCCCGGCTTGCGCTGGGGGCGGCCATGACCGCGCCGGTCGCCGGAGGGGTGCCGCAAATCGATGCGCACATGGTGTACGGCCAGGAGGAGATGGAGAAGGTGGCCCGGAAGATGGAGGAGCTGGCCTACACCAACAAGAAATGGCAGCGGCAGTTCCTCAGCGAGGCGGTCATGGTCCGGGAAACGGACGTCATCCTCTTCCTGGGCGACTACCGGGCCCACGAGACTCCCCTCGATGCGAACTGCGGGTTATGCGGGGGCGCCGCCGGATGCTCGTTTTTTTACACACGGCGGGAAACGAGCAAGGGACTCGTGGATGTCACCGACAGGCGAAGCAAGACCCCGATCCAGGGCCCCCTCTGTGGTGCGAGGGTGAACGACCTCGGTTATGTAATGGCCTCCGCGGTCTGGATGGCCCAAACCCTTCTGGTGGATGCGAGGCCCTTCATGAGCGTGGGCCTGGCGGGCCAGAAACTGGGGTACTGCCCGAATTCGGGGATCGTCGTGGGAATCCCCATGGCCACCATATCCAAGAGCCCCTACCAGGACGTGCCGGTGGACTATCACCTGGTCAACATGGACAAGATGATCGACAACACCCGGAAGAACTACGTCGTCATCCGACAGACCGGCTCCGGTATCCACTTCGATTATCGAAAACAGTTTCCCAAGATCAACAAGGAGGACTGAGATGGCCAGGATAGACGGACAAGAGGCGGCCGGTGAGGCAATGATGGATGTGGCGAGGCTGGCGGTTGCCGCCGCCTACCGGTCGCCTCAATTGACGGGGAGGCTGGAGTTGAAGACCGAGATCGTGACGGGAGAGGATATCGCGCCTATCGTGGAGGTTTTCGAGGCGGCTCACCCGATCTCGCCGGTCATGTATTTCGACTATCAGACCCTCAAGTACTACCTCGATCGCGGAATCTCCATCCCGATCATACTGCTGGGTGCGGACCTGACCCGCGCGGAAATGGGGTGGGACTGCGGGGCCTGCGGACACGAGTCGTGCGGAAAATTCAATGCCTTTGCGAAGAAGCACAAGAGCCGGAGCTTGTTGTGGGGAGGTCCGAGCTGCAACTGGAAGGTCCTGGATTTCGGGGCCGCCTGCGATTTTGCCTGCGCAGCGCTCGCTCAGTACCGGATCGACGCCCGCGCCATGGGTACGGTGGGAGGGGCGGCATCGATCGCCGGCTTTCTGCCCGATTGCAGCGCGGTCATCGGAATTCCGATCGGGCCTCCGGGAGACATGAAGTGGTTCAGCCGGGCGACCAACGTGGATACGGCCGACTACGAGATGCATCGCGAGTGGACGATGAGGACCTCCCCCACGAACTGGCAAGCCTTCCCGGGGAGCACCAAGCCCTGCATCAAGACGCGGGATGACTGGTGGAACAACATGGAGTACGTAAAGTGGGAGCCCTTCTCGGCCGAGGAGCAAAAATTCGTGGACGCCACCCTGGGCAAGGTCATGGAAGTGGCCGGCAAGGTCGCCCCCCAGGTGGCCGCATGGTACAAAAAGAAAGGCAAGTCCGGTAAGTGACCTGCGGGGAATGTGTATCAAGACCCGTCTGAAGATTCCCCGGGTCCCGCCCCTCCTTTGTGCTTACGGGTATTTTCGGGGGACATTCGGGGGAGAAGAGACCGGGCCAGCCGGATGGCTTCGGCCCGGTTGGCGACCTTCCCTTCTATCCGGGCCTCCTCGAGGAGGCGAAGCAGGCGGCCCACGACCGGGCCGGGTGAAATTCCCAGCGCAGCGATCAGGTCCGTGCCGGTGACAAGGTGCCTGCCGCCGAGCGATGCCGCGTCCTTTCGGAAAAAGAGTTCGAACAGGGAATCGAGCAATCCGTAAAAGGATGCGTTCCTTGTTCCCGTCGCGGCCGGTCCGCCTGTGGCGAGAAAATCGGCGAGCGAGATCAGAAGCACGCCCGGCGCCTCGTTGCCGAGTCTTCGCAAGAAGCGGATCTTTGCCGTTTCGGTCAGGCGGCCGCTTTCCATGGCTCGCATCATGTGGATCGGGCCCATGTGGTAACGGACCCATTTGCTCACCCGTTCTTCGTCATGGCGGCCGGCCCGAAGCCTTCTCATCGCTTGGGAGACGATTTCCGCCCCCTTCACCTCATGGCGGTAGAAATGGGGCTTGCCTGCCGCATCGACGCTGCAGGCTCCCGGCTTTCCGACATCGTGGAAGAGGGCCGCTGCCTTGAGCAGCGGAAAGATGTCCTTCTGCCCGTCAATCCATTTCTGTAGATTCTCCGTCCATTTGGCGAGGGGATCGAAGCCTTTCGCAAGGCCTTCCTCCAGGATCCGGTATGTCTCCATCGTATGATTCCACCCGTCGAGATGGTGGAAGCTGCCCTGTTTGAGGCCCTTCAACCCTTGAAGTTCGGGGAAGAGGGTTGTGAGCAGCCCGGTTTCATCCATTTGGCGAAGCCACGCATAGCCGTGCGGGCAGGCGAAGATCTTGAACAGTTCGTCTTTTACCCTCTCTCCCGCGACGCCGACAATCCCCCCCCTTGCCGTGTGGATCGCATCGAGGGTGGCCCGGTCGATCCGGAAGTCCAGGCTGCAGGCCAGACGGAACGCCCTTACGAGACGCAGGGGGTCTTCGCGGAGGCGCGCCGGATGGACCATCCGGATGAGAGCCGCTTGGAGGTCGCTCAAGCCTCCTGTCGGGTCCTCCCAGCCGGGGGCCTCCATGCCGCTGTCCGGCCCGATCTTCATGGCCATTGCATTGCACGTAAAGTCGCGATGGAGGAGGTCTTCCCCGATGTCTCGGCCTCGCATGGGCGCGAAGTCCAGGAGAAGGCGGGCCTGCGGCGGTTCCGGCGGCGTCCAGACGAGCCTGGCCATGTCCCAGTCTTCGTCCAGCAGGACGTACCGCGCGTCCAGGACGGCGGCAATGCGTTTCGCCACATCCCCCGCATGGTCCGCATCGCCGGGAACCACGAAATCGAAGTCCTTTGTCGGGAGCCCGAGCCAGGCGTCCCGCAGGGTCCCGCCGACGAGATAGAGCGAGGGGACCGAGGCCTCCGCGAGGGCCGCTTTGAGCCTTGTCAAAACCGGATCGTCGAGGATCCGGCACGTGGCTTGGCGTACTCGCTGATCGTCCATGGCTGTTTCCCGATGGGAGCGATAACCCTTTTCGTTTCCAGGTACGGGCAGGCAAAGGGGATTTACCCGGGTTTCCCCGGAAGGCACTCGATTTCTATGCGCTGGTCCCGCTCTTTGCAGAAGAAACGGACGTTCAAGAACCTCTGGATCACCCACATATTGGTTTGCATGTGCCGGGTCAGGTACGGCACGCTGATGATCGAAGGGGCTCGGCTCAAGGCCATGTAAGGCAGGATCTGGTCGCCCAGCCACGGATCAACCGTTGCCCGGCTGTGATAGGTCCTCAGCAGCATTTCGACGGCATGGCCTGCGACCTGCTCCGGCGACTTCTTCGAAGTGCCCAGGGAGGACGCCCCCACGATCGAGTCGTTCGTGGTTGCCCAGACCAGAAGGCCGGAGCCTGTGGAATCGGTTGGTCCGTATTCTACACGGATCTTGGACGGAATGTGCAGAAAGTCGGTCAGGCCCTTGATCGCCGATTTGCGCTGCCTTTCGGCCACCTTGTCCCCGGCAAGCCGGGAGGAGGCGTGAGAGATGCCGTGGGAACCCGTGGCATCGGCAGCTACGGGCAGGTGGAGTGGCTGGAGCAGCCCGTCTTCCGGCGGAGTAACGTGCAGTCGTACGATTCCTCCTCCCTTGGGAAAATAGCCTCTCTTCATGATCTGCAGATCCGCCCGATAGCCCATCCCGGCCAGGAAAACGAGCTTGATATGCCGGAGGTAATCGCAGCTCGGGGCCTTGGGAACATCCGTTCCTCCACGGACGAGGAGCGTCCACGGTCCGGGCAGCCCGAGGCCCGCCAGCAGTAGAGGCTGGAGAACAAGGCCGACGGAGCCGGCCGTTCCCGTGTCGAGCTCGAGTTCCACAGCCCGCAACGGGCCCGGATCAAAGGTGACTTCGGTCGCACCCACTTTCAGACGGCTCGTCGCGGCATTGCACAGGCGGGCCAAGCCCTTCAACGCGGTGCAGTGTTGGGCCCGGAGTCCGGGGCGATCGCGGCGCGCGCGAATGTGAGAGATCCGGCAGGAAACCCCGGTGAGCGCGGAGAGCGCACAGGCGGTGCGAACGATTTGCCCTCCCCCTTCACCAAAAGACCCGTCCAGGTGAATGCGGCCATCTCCGATCCGTACCCTATGCGCCGGGACGTACACAGCCGCTCCTGCCCGCAGCTTCTGTTCGGCTCACGCCGGGTGGGCTGCGAAAAAAAAAGACCGCCCGGGCGATCTTTTTGGGTTCAACGAATTGTGGTGGCGGTGCAGGGATTTGAACCCCGGACGCTGCGGATATGAGCCGCATGCTCTGACCAACTGAGCTACACCGCCAGAATTCCGGTTCATTCACAGTGACTCACGCCGAATTTTTAATATTATCAGAATACCCCTAAAAGCGCAACCGAAACACCCCGAACGTCCGCAGGACGGGGTGCGGGAGCCGGAACCCTCATCTCACAGGGCAGCACCCGACATAGACCCCTTCGCAGGACGCGACGATCCGCCCGTTCTTTCTGGCCCCCGTCCATCGCGTCACATCGTACTCATAAAGGGATACCCTCTGCTTGATCACGGTTACATCGTATTTTTTGCCCGCCTTGAGGTCATAGGCCATTGAGCACTGGTAGGGTACGCGGAGCAGTTGCCCCTTCATGAAGTCCGGTGGAGCGTTGGTCTCGCCTATCCATTTTATAAGGAGGTTGTAGTGTCCCGCCGGCACCCTTGCCGTTTTCTTCGGTTTTACCTGATCTCCGATGATCATCTGCATCGGGAACCCCGGGCCGACCGGGCCGCGGATGATGGCCGTGTCATCCTCTGCGATGGAAGGATCGTCGTACATCTTCGCATAGCAGCCGACGGCCAGGATGGAAACAACACAAAGGGCGGCTGCCCGCTTTGCCCGCCCCGCACGTCTCGCCTTTGTTCCCATGGCCTCCCTCCTTTGTCTCCCGCTGTTGTCTCCCCGTTCCGAAAGCCTGCACAGGGAATTCTCCGCGGCTCAGTAGCCGAGGGGTTCTCCGATCAGGATCACCGTGATATCCGTGAG
>WFRX01000124.1 GCA_015486285.1 bacterium | reverse complement strand
TTTTGCCCCGGCAAAAGGGTGAGATCAAAGGCGCATGAACGGCTATCGAACCCTCCCTCCCGATCTCCCGCACCGTGACGGGCGTGGATCAGGACCAAATCCTTGAGCCCATATTTCGTACGCAGCTTCATGCAGTTACGTTCCGGCGCAACCAGCGCATCCAGTCCCCGAAAAAAATCCAGGTGAAAATGCAGGACAGCCGCTTTACGTGTGAAGGTCCATTTGGATAGAAGCGAATCCATGATACTGAGAAACCGGGGAATCGGAAGCATTCTGAATTCGCATCGATGCCCCGGGTAGAGCGACGCGATCTCTTTCGCCAAGTCCATTTCCGCAGTCGTGGAGCAGGCGATGACAACCTCTATGTCCGGGTATCCCCTCGAAAGTTCGAATGCATAAGGAGCCGCATGAGGGACCTGATGGGGGTAATAGTGGTTGAAAAGAAAACCGACGCGCAGGGTCACGGCGACGCCCCCCTGCCGAACCAGTCCGGGGTCCGCTACCGGGGAAGCCCCCTCGGCAATACAGGCTCACCCCGCAAACGAGACCGATTGTCCGACACGATTATGTCCTTCCAGAAGCCGGACCGCCCCATCGCTCAACCGGTAGGTCCGGTCAGCGGCCTCGAGGATCTTGTCCTGGTGCGAAATCGCCAGAATCGTCAACCTCCCTTTCAACTGAGCAAGGGTAGCGCAAAGATCCGCCTCACTGGCAGGATCCAGCGCGCTGGTCGCTTCATCGAGAATCAAGAGCTGCGGGCCGTGTACAAGCGCCCGCGCCACGGTGATCCGCTGCCGTTGTCCGCCGGACAGTCGAGCCCCACGTTCCCCGACGACCGTATGAATCCCGTCGGGCATTTCGGCCACAAACTGCCAGGCGCCCGCATCACGCAAGGCTTGCTCCGCATCCTCTTCCGTGAAGACCGGATCGCCGAGAGTAATGTTCGTGAACACCGTATCGTGCAGCAGCATGGTTTCCTGGGGCACATACCCGATCATCCGCCGCCATGCCTTCAGATCAAGCTCTGTCAGCGGGGTCTCGTCAACCCAGACCGTTCCCTGCTGTGGCGTCAGGAGGCCGGTAATCAGGTCCAGAATCGTCGTCTTCCCCGCCCCGGAGGGCCCGATAATCACCGTAAACGATCCCTTGGGGAACACGATCGAAATATCTTTCAAAACAAGCCGTTTATCGTACGAGAAACGCACCCCGTCGAAACGGATGGAATGTTCAAAGACCGGCTGAACCCCTCCGGAGATGCTTTCCCTCTCCTTCTCCGCCGCCTCGGTCTTGGAACGGATGGCCCAGTAGGCGCTTTCGGCGATCACCATGGACTGGTATTCCTTCTGCGCCTTCTGCAGCGATTTCAATATCCTCGCCAGCAGGTAGGTCATGACCAGGACCGTGGAAAGCGGTTGTTTCCACCAGATGAGCACCACATAAACGCCGGAGGCGAAAAAGGTGGTCAGCAACAGCTCCTGGAGCACCTTCAACGCTTCCGTGCTGAACACCTGCCGTTTCAAGGTCTCGTTCAGGGATTCGGTTTTCTTCTGGAGCACCAGGTCCGCCGTGTGTTCCCGCGCCATCGATTTGAGCGGCTTGATGGCCTGTAGCGTATCGGTCAGGATCGAAAGCAGCACTCGCAGCAGCCGGGTCTGGCTCCTGCCAGCCTGCTTGGCCCTTGTAACAAGCAGGCGGAGAACATATAATATGATTGAACCGGCACCCAGGGTAACCAGCGTCGCCTTCCATGAGAGCATCAAGGCGACCACAGCGTACACGATCGAGTGTATCAGCAGCGTCATGACCCGGATGCCGTATAGATAGGCTTGCGCAGATCGGTTCGCCTCGGTGGCAAAGGCGTTCGTGAATCCGCCGATGGGCTGACGGACGTAATATTCCCAGCGTGTCGCAAAGAGCGCTCGGATCAGGGCCATACGCAGATCCGTCGCCACTTGGGCAACCATGTAACCGACTCGTTTGTTGGCCAACAGGACCAGGGTGGCTTTCAACACAAGGCTTAGAACGAATAGGAGGAGCAGAATATTCGTTGTAGGCGTGATGCCGGTGATGTTCATGAATTCGTTTACGGCCTTCGAAAGGGCGGAGTGGGAGTGGGCCGCGGAGCCGCCCGAACCGCCGGGGGCATCGACGGCGATGCTCAGGAGCGGGAAGAGCATCGTGAGACCGAACCCTTCGGCAAGGCCGGCGAAAAGCAGAGCGACGACGGTAATCAGGCTTTTCACCGGATACTGCCGAACGAATGTGAAGAGCAGACGCATGGCTGACACGGCCTCGTCATCAGGAGATTGGACCCATATCATTTCAGAGTAGCGAACAACGGAACAGTCAGTCAAGGCATTACGACAAAGCGGACAGCGGGAAAATTCATGAAAGGAACAAAGTCATGAAGGCGATTATTTTGAGCGCAGGCCAGGGCAAGAGGCTCCTGCCGCTGACCGCCACAAGACCGAAATGCCTCCTGCCGGTTCGCGGGAAAACATTGCTCGAGTGGCAGATTGATGAATTGAAGCACTGCGGCGTTTCCCGAGTCACCGTTGTGACCGGATACAGCGCGGAAAAGGTAGAGGATCTTCTGCGCCGTCGTTACGGAGCAAAGAAGCAGGTCAAGACCCTCTTCAACGGCGCCTACGCGAAGACGGACAACCTGGTGAGCTGTTGGTCGGCCCGAGGAGAAATGACCGAGGATTTTATTCTTCTGAACGGAGACACCCTCTTTCAGGACGTCGTGCTGAAATCCCTGCTTGAGTCGCCGGCCCGTCCTGTAACGGTCGCGGTAAGCCACAAGGACACATACGACGCCGATGACATGAAAGTCACCCTTGAAGGCTCCCGGCTGGTACGGATCGGGAAGGATATCCCGGCGAACGAATTCCACGGAGAGTCCATCGGCATGATCCGGTTCCTCGGCGAGGGACCGGCCATGTTCCTCGAAGCCATGGAGACGGCGTTGCGGAATCCGAAGGCCGTCAAGCAATGGTACCTGTCCGTAATCGATACGATGGCCGGCAAGGGGCAGGTATGGACCCATTCGATCCCCGCATCGGCGTGGTGCGAAGTCGACTACCCGACCGATCTCGAGGACGCCGACCGGGTCGTCGGCGCCTGTGCAGGAAACAGGATACGCGGTTCCGCGATGAAGACAGCCAAGCACAAGTCGTTATTGCAGCCGTAGGAGGCCCGGGGAAAGCCCCATCGACGGCGTACCGGGAAGCACGAACCGTACCACCAAAGCGGACCACCCGTCTACGCCGTTTCGAACCGGGCGACCGATCCACCACAATCCCCGGTCGCCACTGGAAGCGGGTAACCGCCTTCCCTCAGCAGGCGAAACATGATCCTCACTCGTTACCTCATGCGGGAAATATTCAAGCCCACGATCCTGATTATCACCGTGCTGGTCTTCGTTTTCGGGTGCTACATCGCCACACGATACCTGGAAGACGCCGTCCATGGCATGCTGCCGGGGACAACGGTGCTTTCTTTGATCCTGTTGAGAATCCTCATCGCCCTGGAGGTCCTGCTGCCCTCAACTCTGTATCTGTCGGTGGTGATCGCCTTCGGCCGTCTCTACCGGGATTCCGAAATGGCCGCCATGTCTGCATGCGGGATCAGCACAGCGCGCGTTCTACGTTCCGTTTTCGCCGCATCCCTGATCGTCGGATTGATCGTCGGTTGCTTTTCTCTTTACATTCGGCCGTGGGCGTGGGGCCGCTTCTTTGCCCTGAAGGCCCAGGCGAAGGCTGCTTTCGACCTGACGCGGATGAAGGGGGGGACCTTCTACGAGATCGAGGGCGGCAGGCGCGTCATATTCGCGGACAAGGTGGACACGCAAACCCAGCGGGCCAGCCGCGTATTCATCCAAACCGAGCATGAGGACGGGCTACAGGTTATTTACGCCCAGAAGGCCAGCCAGGCCAGAGACGCAGCAACGGGAAAAATCTCTCTCGTATTCCGCGACGGCTTCCTGTACGATTTCCTGGACTCTCGAAAAGAGGCGCGTATCCTGCATTTCAAGGATTCCGTCTTACAGCTCAGACAACGAGAGGCCGTCCTGCCGGAATACAAGGTCAAAGCGGCGGCAACCGGACAGCTGGCGCACTCGGAACGTCCGGAAGAAATCGCCGAATTCCAGTGGCGCTTCATCAATCCGGTCTCCTGTATTCTATTGGGTCTGCTCGCCGTACCCCTGAGCCGGAGTTCCCCGCGGGAAAGCAAATATACGAAGATGCCGTTCGCCATCGCCGTTTTCGCCGTCTACTCTCACCTGAGCGCCATCACCAAGAAGTGGGTCGCCCAGGGAGCGATCGGCACCCTGCCCGGGGTCTGGTCGGTCCAGTTGCTCCTGGCCGGTCTGCTGCTGGTTGTCCTCTGGCGGCCGCATCGATGGTTCGGCCTCTCCCATGCCCGGCCTCGGACCTTGTGCGTTTGATGATGAAGATACTCGACAGGCACATCGCAAGCGGTCTCCTCCGAATCTTCTTCGTGATTCTTCTCATTCTGGCGGTCCTGTTCAGTTTCTTTGAATTGATGGCTCAGATGGATGCCGTGGGAACGGGCGCCTATCGGGTGAGTGATGCGCTGTTTTTTGTTCTTCTCACCCTGCCCAAACGTCTGCTCGACCTCATGTCGATCTGCACGCTTCTTGCCGGGATCATCGCGCTGGGACTGATGGCCGACCATGGCGAACTCCTGGCCATGCAGGCCGCCGGGATCTCCAGATTCAGGATCAGCCTATCGACCTTTGCGGCCGGCATCCTGTTGATGTTGGCAGCCGGCATCCTGGCTGAATGGGTCGTACCCCCCATGGAGCAAAAGGCGCATCAGCTTCGCGCCCAATTGTTGTATGATAAAGACGTTACACTCATTGGGCAGGGAATCTGGACACGCCGCAAGGACACATACATCCATGCGTCCCGAATCATCGGCAGAGGCCTTGCCGCCGATCTCGACATCTTCGAATTTACTCCGGAAGGCCGCCTGAAGACCTTCTCCCATGCAAAGCGGGCGGTCATCAGGAAGAACGGACAATGGATGCTGAGCGACATTACCCGGAAAGTCATCAAGGACCGCGAAATAACCACAACAGAGTACAGCCGTCTGGAACTCGACAAATTCCTGACCGCCCGTCAGGTCCGCGTGCTGCAGCTGCCGCCCTACAGCCTCCCGACACGAGACTTGATTCGCTACATTCGAGCCCTGCGGCAGGGCGGACAAGATCCTGATCCGTACCTGCTGGCTCTCTGGCGAAAATTCACAGTACCCCTGACCACGGGCGCGATGCTCCTGCTTTCGCTCTCCTTCGTATTCGGATCGGCCCGAAACATCAGCGCCGGCCGCCGCATCATGTTGGGATCTCTTGTCGGGGTTGCCTTTTACTTTGCGGACCAGCTGATCATGAACCTGGGGCTGCTTCTCAGCTTGAACCCGCTTGCAACGGCGCTGATTCCGGCCCTGCTGATCTCCGGCGCCGCTTCCTGGCAACTCACCAGGTACGGGTAACAAAGGAGACCGGCCGAACACCCGGATCAGCCGACGGTTCAGGGTACGTGAAAGCGCCTTTCTTCTCCGTCCACAAAGTGGCCTGCCCGGGGCGAATAGACACGCCGGCCGATCCGGACGTCCCAGCCGTCGCCGGAGGACGTAACGCCAACCACGGAATAACTTGCCACCCGTTCCCGGCTACGCTCTGCCGATGAAACCGATGCCGCCCCGATAACCGGAATAGACCTTGATTCCATTTTCAAGGTATAATATTTATTTTTGTGCGCATGACCGTGCAGGATCAAATCCGTTCCGAAACGGGAAAGGACGCTGTACAACTCTTCCGCATCCGTCAGGCCCTTTCGCCGGCTGACGACTCCGGGGATCGGGGGATGATGGATCAGCAGGATACGGAAAAGCCGCTGGGCGGCGGTCTTTTGCAGAAGGGCCGCCAGTTTCTCGAGTTGAGAAGCCCCGATACCACCGACGGCCGAAAAGGGTGCGCTCGGGTGTGCGGTGGAGACGCCGATCAGGGCGACCCCGCTGCGTATCCGTAATGTGGGAAACACGTCGTCAAGGCCCTGCAACGATCCCTGTTCCCGGTAGGGGGGGTCGGAAACCATGTAGTCGAGCCAACGGACAAAGGTTTGCTCCCAGTCGGTTTCCACGTACGCGTCATGGTTTCCGGGCACAACCATGACCTCCGTCGGCGCGCCGAGGGAGGTCAGCCATTGCCGGGCCGCTTCGAATTCGGTCGGCAGGCTCAGGTGGGTCAAGTCTCCCGTAACCACCGTCTGCTGCGGCCTGATCCGCCGCAGATCATCCTGAAGAAGGGAAAACATTTCGGCGCTGTACCCGATCCGCCGGTACAGAATCCAGCGCAAGCGGCCCAGGAGCCTCTTGCCGAGCAGATCCCGCCATGGGATACGATCGGCGCAGGCGATATGAGGGTCGGAGAGATGCGCGAAAACCCATTGCCGATCACCGAGCAAAGGGCGTTCGAGCCCGTCCTTGCCACGACGGCCGGTCCTATCGAAGTCGAGAGAGGTCATAGCGGATCCATGCTGCTCCGGGATAGCCTTGTAAACGGACATCTTATAGGTCTGCCTCTCGGCAGACAAATCCACGCCCCCTCGTTCATCCGGGGGCGAAAACATTCCAAGGCGAACTTTCGGCAGGCGCTTTGGTCTAAAAACGGAAACACGCCCTGCTGCCATGGGTCCCTCGATTCAGGAACAATGGAAAGAAAGCAGGGTTGCGGTGGCGAAATTATGTAACCGATTTGGGCGCTTGCATCTCACTAGTCCCAAATGATACATAAAAAGAGAATATGCGAACAATGAATATCTACATCGTCGGCGATTGCCCGGTCAAAATCTGGGGACTGACCCCCCGTGAACGCATCGAGCGTGTGACAGCGACTGCCGGGACGGGCAGGATCCTGAATGCCCTGAACGAGGTTGACGAGCAGGCTACCGTACTCATCCTTCGAGGCGATTATCTCTATGACGATGGCCTGATCGCTCACCTGGCCGCGACCCCGGGTACCGCCGTGCAGGCGGGGGACGGGCGGGAAAAGGTGATTGTCGCCGCGCATGTTGCCGCCCCTCTGGCCCCACAGGCGATGAAGGCGATGGGGGGGGATGCACCGTGTGAATCCCTGGGGGGCGTAAGCCTGCAGCCCCTGGAAGAGCTGCGCATTGCCTACCAGCAGAAGACAAGGAAGTCCGAACCGCCTTTCGCGCTTCCCGTTTCCGCCGAAAACAGGCATGACCTGGAAAAGCGACTCTTCGCATGGTCCTATAAGGGCGTAACCGATCTGGTCACGAAATGGCTGTGGCCGGTCCCGGCCCGCTGGGCGGTCGGCCTGTGCGTCCGGCTCGGCCTGCGGCCCAACCACATCACATCCCTCGGGTTTCTGCTGGTCATCCTTGCCGGTGTCTTGTTCGCCCACGGTCAATACGGCTGGGGCCTCCTGGCAGGCTGGCTGATGACGTTCCTGGACACCGTGGACGGGAAGCTGGCGCGTGTCACCGTGACATCCAGCCGGTTCGGTCACTATTTCGACCATGCCATCGACCTGGTGCATCCGCCGATCTGGTATATCCTCTGGGGCATCGGGCTGGCCGGGGCGTGGCCCGCCGGTCTCGGATTTTCGCTGAACACCGTTTTATGGGTCATTGTCATCGGATACGTAGCGGGCCGCCTTGCGGAAGGACTGTTCCAGTGGTCTCTCGGAAAATTCGGAATTTTCTGCTGGCGTCCGACAGACTCTTATTTCAGGCTGGTCACGGCCAGGCGAAATCCGAATCTGGTGATTCTGACTGTGAGCCTCTTTCTCGGCCGACCCGATCTCGGGATCCTGGCCGTCGCCTTCTGGACGGCGGCGACCAGCCTCTTTCTTGTCGCGCGGCTGGCGTGGGCCGCTTGTGCCAGGCTTCGTCACGGTCCACTCCGTTCCTGGCTCATGGACGCCCACCTTTGCTCGTCCGGCAATACACTGGCGGTGCGATGGTTCACCCGCCATGCCACAGAATAGGGAGCTGCTCCTATGTCGATCGGTCAAGCGCGACACAAAAATTCGCCGATCCTGTTCCCCTCGCACAGCCGGCCTCGAATCGGAATGGTCAGCAATCCGTTGAGCGGCGGCAATGCAAAAGGGCTGAACGATCTGCGTAGACTGCTCTCCGGTTACGATGCAGCCTTGCACCGGCAGGCCACGGATGCGGAGGAGATTCGAGAGGCGGTCTTGGCGTTTCTGGGCCACCAGATCGATCTGCTGGTGATCAACGGAGGCGATGGCACCGTGCATGCCGTTTTGACGGCACTGTTCACCAGCGACTGGCGGGAACAATTGCCGCTGCTTGCCATCCTCCGTGCCGGCACGGAAAGCATGATCGCCAGGGATGTAGGCCTCCGGGGCCCACGAGCGACCGCCTTGTCACGGCTCCTGAAGTGGGCCGGGACCGGCGCCGGGCACGCCTCCGTCCTGGAGCGGCCGGTACTGTGTGTAGACGGAGCGGAGACGGGGCAGCGGCTGTACGGCATGTTTTTCGGCGCCGCCGGGGCTTACGAGGGCATTCGGTTCTGCCTGAACCGCATATACGGAATGGGTGTGCGGGGCGAGCCGGCCTCCGGGCTGACCCTGGCCCGTTTCCTGCTGGCCGGGGTCACAGGCGATACGGATACGCTCCCCACCTCTCCCGTTCGTTTTGTCCTGGACGGGACGACGATGCACTCCATGAACGCCTCCCTGATCCTCGCCACCACACTGGAACGGCTGTTTCTCCGGATACGCCCGTTCTGGGGAACCGAACCCGAACCCCTGCACTTCACCGCGGTTCAAACCAAGCCGAAACACCCCCTTCGGGCACTCCCCAAGTTGATCATGGGGAGGAAAAGTCGCTTCGGAACCTTCGAGAACGGTTACGTCAGCCACAATGCCAGAAAGATCCGACTCGACCTTCAAAGCGGCTTCGCCGTGGACGGTCAGCTCTACCGGCCCGCTCTCCAGGCCGGACCGCTGATCTTGAGCCACGGGGGAGACGCCCGTTTCCTCAACGTGTAATGATTCCCGTTCCCCCCCAGGTCGTATCCAGAATCCGAGAGGAGTCTTCCCTGGCCGCTCCCCCCGGCCTGGCCCCATTGGTCCATACGCTCGTGGAACGATATGGAAAGGCCGTCCAGGCGATCTTATTCTACGGTTCATGCCGGCGGACCGGCCAGGAAATGGAGGGCGTCGTTGATCTGTATGTGCTGGTGGACACATACCGCTCGGCCCCCGGCAATATCATCCTGTCTCTGCTGAACCGGCTGTTTCCGCCCAATGTGTACTACATGGAACTGCCGCTCCGGGAGGGGGTGGTTCGCGCCAAATACGCCGTGATCTCCCTGACAGATTTTCAGAAAGGCACTTCAACGGCATGGTTTCAGTCTTACCTCTGGGCGCGCTTCGCGCAACCTGTCCGCCTGGTATACGCGCAATCGGAAGAGGTTGCGCAACAGGTATATACCGCACTGGCACGGGCCGTGCTCACCTTTGTCACCCGTGTGCTCCCCCGGGTCCCTCAACGGTTCACCGCCCGGGACCTGTGGCACACAGGCTTCCTGCTCACCTATCAGTCGGACTTGAGGGCGGAAAGAAGGGGCCGGCTGAGTCGGCTCGTCGATGCAGAGGAAGACTATTACGAGGACATGACGCGGCTCTGCCTGGCCGCAGTTCCCTATGAGGTCGAGGTCCTTTCAGAGACGCCTCCCGTCCGCTACCGCTCGCAGATCTCCGGCGCCAGGCGCCTGCTTGCATCCCTGGCATGGCAGGCGCGTTTCGTCCAGGGAAAATGCCTTACGGTCCTTCGGCTTCTCAAGGGTGCGATTACGTTCAAGGGAGGGCCGGATTACGTGCTGTGGAAGATCGAGCGGCATTCGGGCGTGAGCATTCCGAGGGATTCGTTTTCCCGGAGGCACCCCGTAATCGGCATCTGGGTCATTCTCTGGCGACTGTATCGGCGGAAGGCGTTTCGGTAGGCAGTTCGTAGGAGGTTCGAGGAGAGGGAAGGCTGGGGGACGAACCGCGCCGGGCGGATCCGTCCCCCAGCAGGACCTCAGACGGCATCGTCGATCTGCCGTCTCGCCTCCATGTCGAAGAGCACGCGTTCCCGGGCCTTGTCGATCCCGAGGGCCTTGCGCTTCTTGTCGATGTGCTCGATCATCAGCCGGGCCATTTCATGCGGATCCTCGGCAAAGCCCCACTTGCCCAGTCCCTGCTGCTCCTCGAGGCCGTTGAAAAGCAGCTCGCGGAACCTGGTGTTCTCCGTGGTCGGAAAGCTGACGCCGAAGACGGTATATATGCCCGAGGCGACGAAATAATGGCCGATGGAAATCGCCTTCTCGCTCATCCACTCCGGGGCGGCCCCGGCCGCGGGGAGGTCCGCGATCGACTCGCCCAGCCCGCCGATGTGCACCATCTCGGAGGCCGCGATCAGGATGCGGCTGTTGTCCACGCAGGACCCGAGCCCGAGGACCGGCGGCATCCCCACTGTTTCACATACCTCGGCCAGCCCCGCTCCGGCAAACTTCGCCGCCTCCGGGGTATACAGGCCGGCCTTGGCCAGGGAGATCTGCGTACAACCCGTCTGCAGGACCAGCACATCGTTCTTGATCAGCTCCTTGACCAGCTCGACGTGCACATAGTCGTGCTTGACACGGGGGTTGGTGCAGCCCACGACTCCGGCCACCCCGCGGATCCTTCCGTTGATGATGTTGTCGTTCAGGGGCGTGTAGGACGCGCGGAATCTTCCGCCGAGCATGTAGTTGATGTACTCGTGGGAGAAGCCGTGGATGCCGATGTTCTTGATCTGGGGAACCTGCACGGGCATCTTGCGATTCTTGAACCGCTCGATACCCAGGGTCACGATCCGGTCCGTGCACTCCCTCGGCTTGTGCTCATGGAACTCGATGTGCTCGGCGCCCTCGATGTGGCACCGGGGGTTGGTGGTGAAAAGCTTGGTCTCATAGCACTCGGCGACCTTGGACAGGCCCTGCTTGATGCACTGCACGTCCACGCCCATGGCGTCCACCGCCCCGGTGACGAGCAGGGCCTCGGTGGACATGAAGTTGCCCGCATGGGGAATCCCGTGACGGGAGAGCATTTCGGTCCCCGAACAGCACATTCCCACCAGGTTGATCCCTTCCGCCCCGGCCTCCTTGGCCTTTTTGACGAATTCCGGATCCCGGACAGAGGCCAGCATGGACTCGAACAGGTTCGGTTCATGGCCGTGGATGCAGACAT
>WFRX01000123.1 GCA_015486285.1 bacterium | reverse complement strand
GAGGGGGAGTTGACAGTTTGCTTCCCTTTGCGGGAGGAGGTGGGGGGTAGGTAGTCTAATCGTCCGCAATCCAGTGTCATTCCTGCGGAGGCAGGAATCCCGGCTGTGCAGTGGGCTGCGGGATCCCCGCCTGAAGACTGCGGGGATGACGGGTGTTGAGCGAAGGGGCCCTGGTACTCCGAAGGGGGGCTGGTGTAGCGAAGGGGCTCCTGGTGTGGCGGGGATGGAAGCGTGTGGATGCCGTTATTCCCGTCCCTTTTCTTCGAGTAGTGCCTTGTTGATCATTTCGGCCAGGCCTTTGAATTCGTCTGTTTTGCGTAGGCGGATCGGATCGACCGGTTCGCCCCGAAGCCGGCGTTGGAGTACGGCTTCGATGTGCCGGATGGGGCCGACCATGCGGTGTGTTGCGAAGACGGTGTAGACGAAGGCGATAAAGGTGAGCAGGAGCAGCCGAAAGAGGGTCCGTTCTCCGGGTTCCTTGCGGAGTGCCTGCCGGAATCGGAGGGCATCGGCCTGGTTGATCTTTTTGTCTACGAGCAGGCGCTGGATCTGGGTCTCCGAGGCGCTCCAGACCGAGTAGTAGACAGTCCAGCCGATGACAATGGATGTGAAGAGCAGGAGGAGAAGGATTTGAAGGGCGAAGCGGATCTGGAAGCGAGAGGCGATCAGGTAGTGGCGTCGTTGCCGGCTGGACTTGCTCATGGGGGCGTCGACCTCGCGATGTCCTGGGTTGACGACATGGTTCGACAAACCAAGTTTGAAAAATAGCGGGATCGGCGGGCCCTGTCAACAAAGGCCGAAAGCAATAAACAAGGCCTGACCCCTTTGGCACCCAGTGTCATTCTTGCGGAGGCAGGAATCCCGGGATGCAGTGAGCTGCGGGATCCCCGCCTGAAGACTGCGGGGATGACGGCGCGGATGATCGAACTGGCGCGAGCTGGGAGGAACGCGGAAGAGTCGGCAAAGGAGTTTGAATCCACTGCCCGGACGATACGGAACCGGGTGGCGCAGGCGGATTGTGGTGGGGGCGGCGCCTATTTTTCTTCTTTGATGAACTCGATCAGGGACAGGGGGGCGTTGTCTCCACGGCGGTTTTTGTACTTGTAGATCCGGGTGTATCCGCAGGTCCGGCTGTCGAATCGCTTGGCGAGGTCGTCGAAGAGCTTGGCCGTGGCCTTTTTGCTGCGCAGGAAGGCGAAGGCGAGTCTCCGGGAGTGCAGGTCGCCCCGTTTCGCCAGGGTGATGATCTTGTCCGCCAGCCTCCGCAGTTCTTTCGCCTTGGCGTCCGTGGTGCAGATGCGCTCGTGCTCGATAAGCTGCTGAAGCTGGTTGCGGAACAGCGCCTTTCGATGGCTCGGAGAGCGGTTCAGTTTTCTGCCCGATTTTCGATGTCGCATGGCTCAACTCGCCTTTTTTTTCGCTGTGTTTGTGTAAAAGCGGCTTTACGCGGTACCGCCTGCCTCCGTGCTCGCCTCTGTTTCGGGCGGGGGAGGGGGCACGCCGTCGAGTTTCATCCCCAGGTGAAGCCCCATGTCGGTGAGAAGCTCCTTGATCTCGTTGAGGGACTTCAGGCCGAAGTTCTTCGTCTTGAGCATCTCCGCCTCGCTCCTCTGAACGAGTTCGTAGATGGTCTTGATGTTCGCGTTCTTCAGGCAGTTGGCGGAGCGCACCGACAGCTCGAGTTCCTCGACGGTCTTGTAGAGGTTCTCGTTCGGGACCGGCCGCGACTCCATGCCCACGATGCGGCGCGTTTCCTCTTCTTCCTCGAAGTGGATGAAGGTGGTCAGCTGCTCTTTCAGGATCTTGGCCGCGAACCCGAGGGCGTCCCTCGGCGTGATGCCTCCGTCCGTCCAGATTTCCACCGTGAGCTTGTCGTAGTCCGTCCTCTGTCCGACCCGCGCCTGGGAGACCTTGTAGTTGACCTTCTTGATCGGGGAGAAGACGGCGTCCATCAAGATGGTTCCGATGGGCAGCTCTACCTCGCTGGTCCGCTCGGCGGGCCGGTATCCGCGGCCGGTGCTCGCGGTCAACTCCATGTTCAGTTTTCCGTCCTTGTTCAGGGTCGCCAGGACATGCTCCGGGTTCATGATCGTCACGGAGTCGTCCGTCTCGATGTCTCCGGCCGTCACTTCGCAGGGGCCGCTCTTCTTCAGGGTGAGCTGCTTCTCCCCTTCACCGTCGATCTTCAACCGGATCTCTTTCAGGTTGAGGACGATATCGGTGATGTCTTCCTTGACGCCCGGAATCGTGGAAAACTCGTGCAGGACGCCCTCGATGCTCACGGCCGTGATGGCGGCTCCCTGGAGGGAGGAGAGGATGACACGCCGGAGAGCGTTGCCGAGGGTGATGCCGTATCCCCTTTCCAGAGGCTCGCATACGAACTTGCCGTATGTGGAGTTGCTCTCGGGATCCTCTTCCAACCCTTTTGGCATGATCAGGTCTTGCCAATTTTTCTTCATTTGTTACCCCATTCAATCATGATCTGAAGGAGGGCGGCTGTCGTCGCCTTTCTTTGCGGGCCGATTCCCGGACTATCGGGTGTAAAAGGCCACGATCAAATCCTCATCGATACTCATGGAGATGTCTTCCCGGCTCGGGGAAGCCGTCGCCTGCCCCGCAAACTGGTCCTTGTCCAGCTCGAGCCAGCCCGGGATGCTTCTTCTGTCGACGGTCTCCAGGGCTTCCGTGATCGGGTGCAGCTTGCGGCTCTTTTCCCGTACCTGGATACGGTCGCCGGTCCGCACCTGGTAGGAGGGAATGTCGACCGTTCTTCCGTTTACCTGAAAGTGGCGGTGCCGGACGAGCTGCCGGGCTTCCGCCCTGGATCCTGCCAGGCCCAGGCGATAGACCACGTTGTCCAGGCGGGATTCCAGGAGGCAGAGCAGGTTTTCGCCCGTAATGCCCTTCTTGCGAAAGGCCGTCTGGAAATAGATCCGGAACTGCTTTTCGAGGACGCCGTAAATCCTCTTGACCTTCTGCTTTTCACGAAGCTGGGTGCCGTAATCGGAGAATTTTCTCCGGATGTGCGGATGCTGCCCGGGCGGATAGCCCCTTCTTTCGAAGGCGCACTTGTCCGTGTAGCATCGTTCGCCTTTGAGAAACAGCTTCGTATTGTCCCGCCTGCAGTACCGGCAGACGGCTTCCGTATAGCGCGCCAAGGATTCTCTCCTTCCTATGGGTTCTCGATTCGGCCCCGATCAGACCCTTCTCCGTTTCGGGGGCCGGCATCCGTTATGAGGTATGGGTGTGACGTCTTTGATCAGGGTGACCTGGAATCCGGCGCTCTGGAGGGCCCGCAATGCGGACTCGCGGCCCGACCCCGGTCCGTTGACGTGAACCTGGATGGTTTTCATTCCCTGTTCCATCGCCTTTTCCGCGACGTCCTGGGCCGCCACCTGCGCTGCGAAGGGGGTGCTCTTGCGGGAGCCCTTGAACTTCATGGTTCCTGCGCTGGACCAGCAGATGGTGTTTCCGCTCATATCCGTGATGGTGATCAGGGTGTTGTTGAAGGTCGACTGGATATGCGCGATGCCGTGCGTCACGTTTTTCTTGATCTTTTTCTTGGTTCCCTTCTTCGCCTTTCCCACAATCCTACCTCATAATCGGGTTGATGCTATTTGGATTTTTTCTTGCCCATGACCGCCCTGCGGGGGCCCTTGCGCGTCCTGGAGTTGGTGTGCGTCCTCTGCCCGCGGACCGGCAGGCCCTTCTTGTGCCGAAGGCCTCGATAGGTGTTGAGGTCCGTGAGTCTCTTGATGTTCATGGCGATCTCGCGCCGCAGGTCTCCCTCGATCTTGTACTTGGCGTCGATGACGCCCCTGATCGCCGTTACGTCCTGTTCGTTGAGGTCGTCGGTCTTCTTGTTCCGATCGATGCCGGCCTCGTCCAGGATGCGCTGCGCGCTCGTCCTTCCAATGCCGAAGATATACGTGAGCGCGATTTCCACCCGTTTCGCCTTCGGTAGGTCCACACCCGCTATACGTGCCAAGACGGTTCTCCTATGCTCTTGATATGGTTACCCTTGTCGCTGTTTGTGCCTCGGGTTCTCGCACAGAACGCGCACGGACCCCTTCCGCCGGATGATCTTGCACTTGATACAGATTTTTTTCACGGAGGCTCTGACCTTCATCGCTCTGTTCCTCTATTTCATGCGGTACGTTATCCTGCCCCGGGTCAAGTCATAGGGCGACAGTTCCACGGTTACCTTGTCTCCGGGAAGAATCTTGATGAAATGCATCCTCATTTTCCCGGAAATATGCGCCAGGATCCGATGGCCGTTCTCCAATTCTACCCGAAACATCGCGTTCGGCAAGGGTTCGACGACCGTCCCCGTTACCTCGAGTGCATCTTCTTTCGCCATGCCTGTTCCCCGAGTGCGACCTGTAGCCGTTTCCGAGGTTCTTTCCGCCCACCCGTCCGTAACGCGTATGCGAGCGGGGCTAGTCGAGCCTGCTCAGGACGAAAGGTCCGTTGTCCGTAATGGCGATCGAGTGCTCGAAATGGGCGGACAGGGAGCCGTCCTTGGTTACGGCGGTCCACCCGTCCTTGAGAATCCTTATACCCCAGTCTCCCTCGTTGACCATCGGCTCCACAGCGAGGACCATGCCCCGCTTGAGCCGAATACCGGTGCCGGCCTTTCCGTAGTTGGGCACCTGCGGGTCTTCGTGCAGCTTGCGCCCGATTCCGTGGCCCACGAAATCCCGAACGACCGAGTAGCCGTTCTTCTCCGCGTGCTCCTGGATGACCGCGGAAATGTCCGAAAGCCGGTTGCCCTCGTACATCTTGTCGATGGCCTTGAGCAGGCATTCCTCCGTCGTCTTGAGGAGCCTGTCGGCCTTGGCGGAGATCTCGCCGATGGGGATCGTGATGGCGGCGTCTCCGCAGAACTCCTTGTAGACGACGCCGAAATCCAGGCTCAGGATGTCGCCGTCCTTGAGCTCCCTGTCCGAGGGAATGCCGTGCACGATGACCTCGTTCAAGGAGGCGCACAGGCAGCTCGGATAGCCCCGGTATCCCTTGAAGGCGCATTTCGCTCCGCGCTTGTGTGTGATCCTTTCTGCGATTTGATCGAGTTCGCGTGTAGTTGTTCCGGGGAGGGCCCGAAGCTTCAGTTCCTCGTGAACCTCGGCGACGATCTGGTTAGCCTCCCGCATGATGGCGATTTCTTCCGGTGATTTCAGAACAAGCATGTTCGCGAGTCGATCGTAGTGCTATGGATTTCCTCTTCTCCGTCGTCTGAGACGCTCAGGCGCGCCGTCCTTTCAGTTTGCCTTTTTTCAGGAAGCCGTCGTAGTGCCGGGTCAGCATGTGGGACTCGACCTGTGTCATGGTATCCAGCGCGACGCCCACGACGATGAGAAGCGCGGTCCCGCCGAAATAAAAGGGAACATTGAACTGCCGGATCAGGATCGTCGGCAGGACGCAGACCGCGGACAGATAGATCGCGCCTCCGAGGGTGATCCGGGTCAAGACCTTGTCGATGTAATCGGCGGTGCGCTTTCCCGGCCGGATCCCCGGGATGTAGCCGCCGTATTTCTTCATATTGTCCGCCACGTCCACCGGATTGAACTGGACGGCGGTATAGAAATAGCAGAAGAAGATGATGAGCAGAACATAGAGGACGTTGTAGAGAAGGGCCCCGGGCGAAAGCCAGCCGGCGACGCTGTGGGCCCAGGGTTTGTCGACGAAGTTCGCGATGGTGGCCGGGAACATGAGCAGGGAAGAGGCGAAGATCGGCGGAATCACGCCGGCCGTGTTGACCCGCAAGGGCAGGTGGGTACTCGAGCCGCCGTAGACCTTTCGGCCGACCACCCTTTTGGCGTACTGCACGGGGATCTTCCTGTGGCCCCGCTCCATGAAGATGATGGCGGCCACGACGCCGATCATGAGCACGCCGAGGATCAGCATCATGAAGATGCTCATTTCACCGGTCTTCAGCAACTGGGCGGTGTTGAACAGGGCCGCCGGGAACCGGGCCACGATACCGGCGAAGATGATCAGCGAGATCCCGTTCCCGATCCCGTTTTCGCTGATCCGTTCGCCGAGCCACATGAGGAAGGCGGTGCCGGCCGTCAGGGTCATGACCGCAAGGAGGCGAAAGGCCCAGCCGGGGTGCGGCACGACCAGATCGCCGACGGGGGACTTCATGTTTTCCAGCCCGAAGGCGATGCCCATGCCCTGGATGCCGCTCAAGGCCACGGTGCCGTACCGGGTGTACTGGGTGATCTTCTTCCGGCCCGCGTCTCCCTCCTTGGACAGACGCTCCAGGTACGGGATGACCACCGTGAGGAGCTGCAGGATAATGGACGCGCTGATGTAGGGCATGATGCCGAGGGCGAACACGCTGAACTGCTTCAGCGCCCCCCCGGTGAACATGTCGATCAACCCGAGCAGGGAGCCTCCTCGCGCCTGGGCCTCGAAAAAGGAGGCCAGGGCGTGGGTATCGATGCCCGGGGTCGGGACGAACACGCCGAGCCGGTAGACAGCGAGCATGCCGAAGGTGAAGAGGATTCGGTTGCGCAGCTCCGGGATCTTGGAAATGTTCTGGAGGCCGGAAATCACTTCAGGTTATCTCCTCGATGGTTCCCCCGGCGGCAAGAATCTTCTCCTTTGCCGTACGGCTGAACAGGTGGGCCCGCACCGTGAGAGGCTTGGACAACTCTCCCCGCCCGAGGATCTTTACGCCGTCCTTCGCCTTCTTGATTCGCCCCTCCGCGACCCATTCCTGTACGTTGATCTCGGATTGCTCCTGCGCCATCCGATCCAGATCGTCCAGATTCAGGGTGGCGATCTGCTTCTTGAAGGTGTTCGTAAACCCTCTCTTCGGCAGGCGGCGGTTCAAGGGCATCTGGCCGCCCTCGAAGGCGGGCGCGATCTTCGGGCCGCTGCGCGCCTTCTGGCCTTTGTGCCCCTTGCAGCTCGTCTTGCCGTGGCCGGATCCTGTGCCCCTGCCGATCCGCTTCGGCTTCTTGACGCTGCCGGGAGAAGGTTTGAGCTGGCTTAACGGGTTCATCCGATGCCTTCCTTTTCGGCCCTTCAGACCTTTTTCACGTCAACGAGATGAATGACCTTGGCGACCATGCCCCGAATTTCGGGGGAGTCTTTGAGCACCACGGTCTTGTGGATCCTCGTGAGGCCCATTCCACGCAGGGTGGCCCGCTGGGACGGGGGTTTGCCGATGCCGCTCCGCTTGAGCGTGATTTCCAATTTGTGTTCCGGTTCCATTCGTCTTTCCCTGAACGATTACGAGGAAACAACCTTGTCTTCCAGGAGCGACCGCGGGAAGAGTTCTTCCGCGCTCTTGTTTCGCTTGCCGGCGATGAAGTCCGGGGCCCGGAGCTGCATGAGCCCATCCAGGGTCGCCTTGGTCACATTGTGGGGGTTGCGCGTGCCGAGGCACTTGGTGGAAACGTTTCGCAAGCCCGCCGCTTCCATCATGGCCCGTACGGCGCCCCCGGCGATGATGCCCGTCCCCTGCGCGGCCGGCTTGAGCAACACCCTGCCCGCCCCGTATCGTCCCACGACCTGGAAGGGGATGGTGTCGTGAAGGATCGGTACGGTGATGAGGCTTTTGCGCGCCCGTTCAATGGCCTTGCGGATGGCGTCCGGAACTTCGTTGGCCTTTCCAAGGCCGATCCCGACCTGCCCCTTCCGATCGCCCACCACAACCAGCGCGTTGAAGCTGAAACGCCGGCCGCCCTTGACGACCTTGGCCACGCGGTTGATGTGGATGATCTTGTCGACGAATTCGTCTTCCGTGCCGTATGCGTAGTTAGCCAAAAGCCCGTTCTCCTATGGTGGTATGTCTGCCCCTTGTTAAAACTCCAGGCCCGCTTCGCGGGCGGCATCCGCGACGGCCCGTATGCGGCCGTGGTAGAGGAACCCGTTGCGGTCGAAGACGACGCGGCGGATGTTCCTGTCCTGCGCCTTCCTGGCGATGATCTCACCCACCTTGCGGGCCCCCTCTTTGTCGGCCTTGGCCTCGCCGAGTTCCTTGCTCAGGGTGGAAACGGCGGCCAGGGTCCCGGCGCCCTGATCGTCTATGATCTGGGCGTAGATATGCTTGTTGCTCTTGTAGACGCAGAGCCGGGGCCTCTCCGGCGTACCGCGCACCTTCTTGATGAAGCGCAGTTTGCGCCGCTTGCGGGCCGTTACTTTTGGATTCGTCTTCTTCATGGCGGAGATTCCTTCTCTCCCTTCGTTTTCCTATTTGGCGCCGGCCTTGCCGACCTTCCGGCGGATCGATTCCCGGGCATACTTGATGCCCTTTCCCTTGTAGGGCTCCGGCCTGCGAAGGGCGCGGATCTTTGCGGCGGTCTGTCCGAGCAGCGCCTTGTCGATGCCTTTCAGGATGATCTGCGTCGGCTTGGGGACCTCCGCCGAGATGCCCTCGGGCAGGGGAAAGTTGATCCGGTGGGAGTACCCCAACTGGAACAGGAGGCTGTCTCCCGACAGTTCGGCGCGGTAGCCGACTCCGACGATCTCCAGTTCGCGCTGATAGCCTTCCGTCACCCCCTGGACCATGTTGGCGATCAGGGTCCGCATGAGCCCGGAAAGGGCGTCCGCCTTCCGCTGGTCCGAGTTCTTCTCGACCTGGATGCCGTCCGAATCGGACCGGATCGACAGGAAGGGGTGCAGGGGTTCGGATAGTTCGCCCTTGGGGCCCTTGACAACGATCCGGCCGTCCACCTGGGATACCTTGACCGTTTCGGGGCAGGGGATTTTCAGTTTTCCTATACGTGACATGCCACGGTCCCTTTTCGTGAAAGCGCAGCCGCTTGTGATGTGAACGGCCCTGCGCGGCCGGCTACCAGACCTCGCACAACACCTCGCCGCCCACGCCCTTGGCGCGGGCCTCCCGGTCCGTCATGATGCCATGGGTCGTCGTCAGGACGGAGATGCCCATGTATCTCCGCACGGGACGGACTTCCTTGCGGCCGACGTAGACCCGAAGACTGGGCTTGCTCACCCGGCGGATGCCTTCAATGGCGCTCCGCTTGTCGTCGATGTACTTCAGTCGTATTCGCAGGATGTTCTGCTTGTTGTCGGGCAGCACCTCGTAGCCCTCGACAAATCCCTCGCGCTCGAGGAGGCCGGCGATGGCTTCCTTGAGCTTCGAGGAGGGGATATCCACGGTTGCATGGCGTGCCCGGCACGCATTCCGGATACGCGTGAGCATATCCGCTACTGGATCCGTAAGACTCATCGGTTTGCCTCTTCCTCATCTGTCTGGCAAGAGAAGATGGAAGTCCGGCCGGTGCGCAAAGGCTACCAGCTCGACTTCGTCACGCCCGGCAAATCGCCCCGGAGGGCGAGGTTCCGCAGGCATATCCTGCACAAGTGAAACCTGCGATAATAGCCCCGCGGGCGGCCGCAGAGACTGCATCGGTTTCGGTTTCGAACATTGAATTTCGGCTTCTTCGCATAAGGTGCCAGCTTCGCCTTCCGTGCCAAAGATCTTCTCCCGTGTACTCAAAATGGAATCAATTGCGGAAGGGCATCCCCATGTACTTCAGGAACGCCTTGGCTTCCTCGTCCGTTTTCGCCGTGGTAACGATGGTGATGTTCATGCCCCGGATCTTGTCGATCTTGTCATAGTTGATTTCCGGGAAGATGATCTGCTCGCGGATGCCGAGCGTATAATTTCCCCGGCCGTCGAAGGCCTTTCCGGAAATGCCCCGGAAGTCGCGGACCCGGGGCAGGGCGATGTTGATCAGCCGGTCCAGGAACTCGTACATCCGCTGCCTTCGCAGGGTCACGGAGCAGCCGATGGGCATGCCGGCCCGGAGCTTGAAATTGGAGATCGACCTTTTCGCCCGGGTGATGATCGGCTTCTGGCCCGTGATGAGGCCGAGTTCCTCGCTCGCGTGGTCCAGGACCTTGATGTTCTGGATGGCCTCGCCCAGGCCCATGTTCACGACGATCTTCTCTAAACGCGGCGTCTGGAGAAGGTTCTTGTAGCCGAAATCCTTCATCAATTGAGGGATGACCTGGCTGACATACTTCTCTTTCATCCGCGGGATGTCTTCCGTTTCCTTTTTCTCTTCGCCGGCCACTACCGTTCCTCCAGTGTACTTGAGGCGCCCTACTTATCCAGAATGTCTCCGCACTTCTTGCAGATACGGACGCTTTTTCCGTCTTCGAGCTGCTTCCTGCCGGTCCGCACCGGCTTGTTGCATCTCGAACAGAGCAGCATCAGGTTGGCGAGGGTCAGGGGCGCTTCTTTTTCGATGATGCCCCCCTGCCGGATCTGCTGGCTCGGCTTGGCGTGGCGTTTGACGAAGTTGAGCTTTTCGACAATCGCCATCCCCTTGTCGGGCAGAACGCGGAGCACCTTGCCGGACTTGCCCTTTTCCCGGCCCTTGGTGACGATCACCATGTCGTTCTTCTTGATGTGCAATTTCACCTTTTGCATGCCCGTTTGCCTCGTATCCGCCTCAGACGACTTCAGGCGCCAGGGAGATGATCTTCATGAAGTTCTTGGCCCGCAGCTCCCGGGCCACGGGGCCGAAGATGCGGGTGCCGATCGGCTCGTGCTGCTGGTTGAGCAGGACGGCCGAATTGTTGTCGAACTTGATGTAGGAGCCGTCGCTCCTGCGGATTTCCTTGCGGGTCCTGACCACAACGGCCCTGTGTACTTCCCCCTTCTTGACCTTGGAGGCGGGCAGGGCTTCCCGGACGGAGACGACGATCAAGTCGCCGACGCCGGCGTACTTCTTCCTCGTCCCTCCGAGCACCTTGATGCAGAAGACGGTTTTCGCTCCGGAGTTATCCGCGACCTTGAGTTTGGTTTGCATCTGAATCATGTCGCCGTTTCCTTCTCAGCTCCAGCCGGGGAAAGAGAGGTGTCCGCGGGCTTGAGGATTTTCACGACCGCCCAGCGCTTGGTCTTGCTCAAGGGGCGGGTGGAAATGATCTCCACGAGATCGCCGCTCCGGCATTGCATGTTTTCATCGTGCGCGGGATACCGCTTGTTCCGGCGGATGTATTTCTTGTAAAGGGGATGCTTGACGCGTCTTTCGACGGTTACGACGACCGTCTTGCTCATCTTGACGCTCGTGACGGTACCCTTCAATCGCGTTCTGTTCGTGCCCTCAGGCATGCTTCTCCCCTTTGCTCATCGTTCTCTCCCGCCGGATTGTGTAAAGGCGTGCGATGTCCCTCCTGACCTGCCCGATCCTCGCCGTGTTCTCCAACTGCCCCGTGGCGTTCTGGATCGTCAGGTTGAAGAGTTCCTCGCGGAGTTCCTCTTCCTTCTGCTCGAACTCCTCCTCCGATAACTCTCTGACTTCCGCAGGCTTCATGATTGTTCCTCACGCAGCACGAAACGGGTCTTCACGGGGAGTTTGTGGCCGGCAAGGCGGAAGGCCTCCCGGGCGACATCCTCCTCGACGCCGTCGATCTCGTACAGGATTCGTCCGGGCCGCACCACGGCCACCCAGAGTTCCGGGTTGCCTTTGCCGCCGCCCATGCGGGTTTCCGCGGGCTTGGCGGTGATCGGCTTGTCCGGGAAGATGCGGATCCAGATCTTGCCGCCCCGCTTGACGTAGCGGGTGATGGCGATACGGGCCGCCTCGATCTGGCGGGCCGTGATCCACGCCGGTTCCAGGACCTGGAGCGCGTACTTGCCGAAGCTGACGGTGGATCCCCCGAGCCTGGAGCCGGTGAGCCTGCCCCGCCGCTGCTTTCTGTGCTTGATTTTTTTCGGACTTAACACAGCAGCCTATACTCCCAACTGGTCTTTGCGTTTTTTCTCGTCGCCGGGAAGGACTTCTCCCTTGAAGATCCAGACCTTCACGCCGATGATCCCGTAGGTCGTCTTCGCCTGGGTGAACCCGTAGTCGATGTTCGCCCGCAGGGTGTGCAGGGGGACGCGCCCCTCACGGTACCATTCCCGCCGGGCCATTTCGGCGCCGCCCAGCCTGCCCGCGCAACTGACCTTGATCCCCTGGGCGCCGAACTTCAGGGACGTGGAGACCGCCTTACGCATCGCTCTTCGGAAGGCGATTCTGCGTTCCAGTTGCGTGGCGACATTTTCCGCAACGAGCTGCGCGTCGAGTTCGGGCTTGCGCACCTCGAGAATGTTCAGAAAGACTTCCTTCTTCGTGTGCTGTTCCAGCTCCTTTCGGAACCGGTCCACTTCCGCGCCCTTCTTCCCGATCACGATGCCGGGGCGGGAGGTGTGAATGTGGACCTTGATCTTCAAGGCAGCCCGTTCGATGCCGATCTTGGAGATGCCGGCGTGCTGCAGCTGTTTCTTGATGTACTGCCGGATCCACAGGTCCTCGTGAAGATTCTGTGCGTAGTCCCGATTCGCATACCACTTCGATCCCCACGTCTGGGTGATACCGAGGCGAAATCCGATCGGATGTACCTTCTGTCCCAAGGAGCACCTCCCGTGCTAGTGCGATAAAGAGCGCTCGAATCCGGGCGCATTTCGTGCTTTCGGGCTGCGCCGCGTCCCGGCAGCCCCTCGTCTTCCCGGCCTGCTATGCCTCATCCAGTATGATGGTGATGTGACTGGTTTTCTTCTGGATCGTCGTCGCCCTGCCCATGGCGCGGGGGCGGAACCGTTTCTGCGTGGGACCCTGGTCCACGAAGATCGATTTCACATACAGGGTATCGACGTCGATATCTCCCTTGTTTTCAGCATTGGCGATCGCTGAGAGCAGCACCTTCCTGATGATCGGAGCGGCCGCCTTTGGCGTGTACGACAAGAGCTGGGAGGCCTGTTCGGCCGACTTGCCGCGGATCATATCGGCAACCAGCCTCGCCTTCCTCGGGGCGATGCGTATGTATCGTGCTCTGGCTACGGCTTCCATGTTCAGTCCCGGCTATCGAAAATTTGTGAAGGAGCGGGGAAGGGCCCTCCGGCCTATTTCACCCGTGATTTTCTGTCTCCCGCGTGTCCGTAGAAGGTCCGGGTGGGGGAGAATTCTCCCAGCTTGTGCCCCACCATGTTCTCGGTAACGAATACGGGAACGAATTTCTTGCCGTTGTGCACCGCAAAGGTCAGTCCGACGAAGTCCGGCGAGATCGTCGATCTCCTCGACCACGTCTGGATGATCCTTTTCGACCCGCTGGCATTCGCCGCATCCACCTTTTTCTGCAGATGCTCGTCGATGAAGGGGCCTTTCGATACCGACCTTGGCATGTTGATCTCTCCTGAGGTTAAAGCTTTTGATGCCTTCTGCGCAGGATGTAGCGGTCGGAAGGCTTCTTTCCGCGGGTCTTGTATCCCTTGGTCGGCACGCCCCAGGGCGACACCGGATGCCTGCCGCCGGAGGTCCTTCCCTCGCCGCCGCCGTGGGGGTGGTCCACCGGGTTCATGACGACACCACGGACATGGGGCCTCCTGCCCAGCCAGCGCGTTCTTCCCGCCTTTCCGTACGATATGTTTTCGTGGTCCAGGTTGCCGAGCTGGCCGATGGTGGCCTTGCAGTTCAAGTGGATCAGCCGGACCTCGCCGGAGGGCAGGCGGATGTGCGAATAATTGCCCTCTTTTGCGACGAGCTGGGCCACCGTGCCGGCCGAGCGGACCATCTGGGCGCCTTTCCCGGGCTTGAGTTCGATATTGTGAATCATGGTGCCGAGAGGGATGAACCGGATGGGCAGGGTGTTGCCCGCCTGGATGTCGGCCGTCTCTCCCGAGATGATCTGGTCGCCCACCTTCAAGTGATGGGGGGCCAGGATGTAGCGTTTGTCCCCGTCCGCGTAATGGAGCAGGGCGATCCGGGCGGACCGGTTCGGGTCGTATTCGATGCTCACCACCCGCGCCGGGATGTCCGTCTTGTTCCGCTTGAAATCGATGATCCGGTAGCGCCGCTTGTGGCCGCCTCCCCGGTGACGCGCGGTGATCCGGCCGTTGTTGTTGCGGCCTCCCTTCTTGGTCAGGCCGCGAACGAGGCCCTTCTGGGGCCGCGAGGCCGTCAATTCCTCGAAGGTCGAGTTCGTCTGGTGTCTTCTTCCAGCGGAAGTCGGTTTATAGGATCTCAATGCCATGGGGAATCTCCCGGCGGATAACAGCGGTCGGAGGTGCTAGACGCCTTCGAAGAATTCGATCTGGTCTTCCGGGGCGAGGGTGACAATCGCCTTTTTCCAGTTCCTGCGCTTGCCGAGAAACCGGCCGACCCGCTTCATTTTTCCGCGCTGGTTGAAGGAACGGACGCTCAGGACCCGTACCTTGAAAATCTTCTCCACCGCCGCCTTGATTTCGTGTTTGTTCGCGTCCGGGTGCACTTCGAAGGTCACCTTGTGGTGCTCTTCCTTCTGGATATTACCCTTCTCCGTGATGATCGGACGCCGGATGACCGCATAGAGGTTTTTCATGTTCCGTACACCTTCTCGACATAATCGATCGCGTCCCGGGTCAGAACGAGCTGGTCGTACCGGAGGAGATCGAAGAGATTCAGCCCCTCGGTCTTCAGGACCTTGACGCCGGGGACGTTGCGGGCCGATTTTTGAAGGTTCGTGCTCTCCCCGTTTACCACGATCAGGGTGTTGCCGAGATCGAGCTTTTCCTTGTAGGAAACAAAGGTCTTGGTCCGGATCTCGGGCATTTCGAATCGGTCCAGGACCAGCAGCTTTTCCTCGCTGAGCTTGAGGCTCAGGGCGCACCGCACGGCGGCCTTCTTCATCTTCTTCGGGACCCGGATCGCGTAGTCCCTGGGCTTCGGGCCGAACACAACGCCGCCGCCCCGCCAGATCGGGGAGCCGCGGGTGCCCGTTCGCGCCCGGCCGCTGCCCTTCTGGCGCCAGAGCTTTCTTCCCGTCGCCTTGACCTCGCTGCGGGTCTTGGTGCTGGCCGTGCCCATCCGCTTCGCCGCAAGCTGGTGCCGGAGGACAAAATGGAACAGGTGCGGCTTCAGCTCGGCGGAGAAGATATCGTCCCGCAGGCTGATTTCACCCACCTTCTGAGCTTCGACGTCCAAAACATCCACTGTGGGCATTGCCCTCTCCCAGTCGTTCCTACAGCTTGATCTCCACATCGACTCCCGGCGGCAGCTCCAGCTTCATCAGTGCATCGACGGTCTGCTGGGTCGGCTCGAGGATGTCGAGGAGGCGCTTGTGTGTGCGGATCTCAAACTGCTCCCGTGATTTCTTGTCGATATGAGGAGACCGCAAAACGCAGAACTTTTCGATCCTCGTGGGCAAGGGAATCGGGCCGGCAAGCTGGGCCCCCGTCCGCTGGACGGTTTCCATGATTTCCCTCGTCGAGTCGTCGAGAATCTTGTGTTCGTATGCCTCCAGGCGAATGCGGATCTTTTGAGAAGCCAATGAAGTACCCCTTATTCGATGATGTCGGTGACGACGCCGGCGCCGACGGTCCTGCCGCCTTCACGGATGGCGAAGCGCAGCTCTTTCTCGAGGGCCACCGGGGTGATCAGCTCGCCCTTCATGTTGATGTTGTCCCCGGGCATGACCATCTCCACGCCCTCGGGCAGCTGGATGATGCCGGTGACGTCGGTGGTGCGGAAGTAGAACTGCGGCCGGTATCCCGGGAAGAAGGGCGTGTGGCGGCCCCCCTCCTCCTTGGTCAGCACGTAGACCTG
>WFRX01000122.1 GCA_015486285.1 bacterium | reverse complement strand
TCTTGATGCGGGAGATCGTGCTCGACTGGAATCGTTTCGGCGGACGCACCATGTCGTAGAGGACCCCGTCGATGCGAAATCGGACGACGAGTTCTTTTTCAAAGGGCTCGATGTGAATGTCGCTGGCCCTCTGCTTGACGGAATTGTACAGGATGGAGTTGACGAGCCGGATAATGGGCGCCTCGTCCGAGGCGTCGAGCAGGTCTTGAGGCTCTTCGAGTTCGGTCGTCAGGAGGTCCAGTTCTTCTTCGTGCAGGTCCTCCACCATCTGCTCCGTCGTCTCCGAGATCAGGTCATAGGAGCGGTTGATTGCATGCAGGACGGTAGAGGCCCTCGCCAGTACGGGCTGAACGGGCTGTTTGAGAAAAAGCTGCAGGTCGTCCATGGGAGCGAGCTCCAGGGGGTCCGACACCGCCACCTGTATCATGTCGCCTTCTCTCTTCAAGGGGAGCAGCGTGTGTCTCTTGCAGAAATTGATCGGGACCGTATGCAGCAGATCGAGGTCGAGGCCCTCCTCGGCGATCTCGGGCAGGTAGGGGATATTCATCTGGCGGCTCAGGGCCTGGCATACCTCTTCCTCTGTGACCAGCTTCTGGCCGACCAGGATCTCGCCGATCCTGCCGCCCCGCTCCAGCTGGATGGCCAAGGCGCTCTCGAGCCCTTCCTCGCTCAAGGATGTGGTTTCCAGGAGGATCTGACCGAGGGCTCTGGGGTCACAAGTCATGCGTATTCTCTCTACTCCGTTTGCTCGTCCGGCAAGTCCGGCAGGGCAGGCGTATCGAGCCTTTCGGCGCCCTTGATCGTGACCGTGTATTTCGGTTCGGCGGCCTTTTCCGGAGGGGCCTTCTCCACGGATGCGCCCGTATGGGACGCGGCGCCGCCCGCGGGAGGAGGCGGCGGGCTCTCCACCCGAGGCGGTTCGCCCGTATCGGACGCAGTACCGCCCGGCGGAGAAGTACCGGGATTCTCCTCCGGCTGAGGCTGTTCGGTCCTCTCGCTGGGAAGGCCGGATCGATTCTCGAAAGGATGGACGTCCAGGTATTGGGTCGGAATTTTGTGGCGGTCCTTGTACTCGAGCATCCGGGCCTTCTTCTCTTCAAACAGCCTCTGTACGTCCTGATCCTCCCGGATGATCGTAGGGGTGAGGAAAATCAGAAGGTTCTGTTTCTCCACCTTATCGCTTTCGTACCGGAACAGCCATCCAAGCCCGGGTATGTCGCCCAGCCAGGGCACCTTGCTCACGTTCCTGCGGATGCGGTCCTCCATCAGGCCGCCTATGATGATCGTCTGTCCGTCGCGGACGAGTACGGAGTTCGTCGATTTCCGTTCGGAGGTGGTAGGCCCTACGCGGTTCGGATCCTGTCCGATCGGGCTGTCGATGAGGGCGGAGATTTCCTGATAGAGCTGAAGCTGGATGTAATTCCCTTCGGTGATTTGAGGGGTGAACCGGAGGGTGATCCCGACGCTTTCCCGCTGCACCTGCTGCACGGTGCTCACCGTGGTCTGACTCGTGGAGGTGATGAAGGGGACGTTCCGGCCGACGACGATTTCCGCCTCTTCGTTGTCCATGGCGATCAGGTGCGGCGTCGACAAGATGCTGGCCTTGCTCGACTGGTTCAAGGCGTGAATGATGATGGTGTTGGCGGGCAGATAGATCGGCATGCCGTTCGGATCCTCGCCCACCTTGACCCGGTCGAAGATGCCGCCCAGCGTCAGCCCGGCCCTGCTGCCCAAATCCAGGGGGAACATCCCTGAATCGGTGGGCAGCTGGCCGGAACTCAGAGCCGTTGCGCTTCCGATCATTTCGTTCGCGCCCAGCCCGAAGTTCGTGCCGCCCATCAACACCTTGTTTACGTCGTCGCCGCTTTCCAGGGGAATCGCGCCGCGGAATTCGACCCCGAGGTCCTGCAGGACCGAAGGCTGGATCTCCATGATCACCGCTTCCACGTAAACCTGCTTTCTCCGGATGTCCAGTTTCTCAATGACGTTTTTCAAGGTGAGGTAGTCCCTCGGGCTCGCGACGATGAGCAGCGAATTGGTCGCCACATCCGCCGTGATGCTGACTTCCCCCTCAAAGGATGCCATGGTCCGCGCAACGACAGAGGGGATGCCCTTGCCGCCGTTGGTGTTTCGACCTATGGACTTGGCGCCGGAGACCAGGTCGCTCAGAACGGTGGCCGTGTCTTCCGCATTGGCATATTCGAGGTAATAGACGTTGATGTTTCCGTACGCCCGGGGTGTGTCGTAGTCCAGCTTGTGCACGAGTTCCCGGATCTCTTCGAGCTGCTTCCCCGTGGCCAGGACGATCACGGAATTGGTTCGGTCGTCCGCAATGATTTTTCCGGCAAAGGCCCCTTGGCCGGCCACGGTTTTCCGGACGGGTGCCCGCCGCGCGGTGCGCCGCGAGGTAGTGCGTCTCGTAGGGGCGCCGGATGCCGATGAGCTGACAAGGGTCTGGAGGATCTCCTGGAGCTGGCGTGCCATCACCTCGGCGGATGCGTATTCGAGGGGCAGCACGTCCATCTCCATTTCGTCCGCCCGTACGTCGAGCTGCTTCACGATGCGCATCAGCCTCGAGATATTCGAAGAGGTGTCCGTAAGGATCAAGGTGTTGGTCGGTCCGTATGCATCCACCTTGCTCTGGCGGGACATGAGGGGCTTGAGGATCTTCACCATTTGATCCGGATCTACATACTCGAGCGAGACGAGCCGGGTGATCAGCATATCGCTCTCCGGCGCCTTCTCTTTGCCCACCACGGTTTTCAGGTTCTTCTCCATTGCGTCCTTGGCCGGCACGATCTTGATGACGCTGCCCGCCGGCACCGTGGCCAGTCCCTTGATGTCGAGGATCGATTCAAAAACCTTGTATGCCTCATCCTTGGAGATTCTCGTTGGGGAGATGACCGTGACTTTCTTCCCCTTGACCTTGTCGTCGAGGATGAAATTTTTGCCGGTCAGCTCGCTGATGAATTTGATCAGGACCGTCAAATCCACATCCTGGAAGTCCATGGTGATCATGGCATCGGCGTATTCGGCGGGGGATGCTTCCTGGGAGAAGACACGAGGCGGACCGGATGGAAGAGGGTAGAGCAACCCAAGAAGCAGAATGGCGAATGGTATCCCGAGTCTTGTCCTGTGCATCAAAACCCCCCCTGCCTTGAGGTTTCCCCTATCGGATTTCGTAGTTGAAGGATTGCGTCTGTCCTCTCCGGGAGATTTCGATCGTAAGATTTTTCTCGTTTCGGAGTTCCTGGAATATCTGAAAGGCCTTTTCAGGCGAGGTGATATCATTGCCGTTTACCTTGTGGATGACGTCGCCGTTCTTCAATCCGACCTTGGCGAAGATGCTGTTCGGCTTGATGGCAAAGACCTTGAATCCGTCCGCCTGTCCGTTCGCGAAGTTCGGAACGACCCGGATCTGGGTCAGGAGCTGGTTGATGTTGTTCAGGGCGTTCTCAACCTCCCCCTCGTCGATCACGAAGTCGGAATCCGACACCTTCTTCACGGCATACTGCCCGGGCTTTTTCGTCGATCCGCTGTAACGGACCGGGGAGGATTTCCTTTTGCTCTTTGCGTCCGGTTCCGGACATTCGATGCTTTCTTCCGATCCGTTCCTGAGTACGACAACCCTGCACCGGGAAATGGCCACCACGCGGGCCTGTCCCTGGATCATGTCGTTCACCTGGTACAATTCTTGTTTTCGATTTTGATGATCCTCTATAATGGCGTAGGAGTTCTCCGGCGAGCCCACGACCGTGCCGATCAACTCGACATTCAGGTCCGCCTTTTTCAAGGGCTCCATGCTCTTGGGGCCCGGCGACAGCTTTGCGCCTCGCGGTTCATCGGTGTGGGCGCTGTTGAATATATTTCCCTTGGCAATCTGGGCGTAGAGGCGCAACGGCTTCCTCCCCGCCGCCTTTCGCCTGGGATGCTTCCCCGGCGAGGCATGGAGGGCCGGGCCGGCTTGCGGGACCGGAAGATGAGCCAGCACGATTGTATTTCCGATCCTGGCAACAAGGTAGGCGAAAAAGCACAGGAAGATCAGGTTTTTGATCCAGAGGTACTTTTTCCACATAATCAAAGCGAATAGATCGGATTTGTTTGAGAAGTTTATCGCCTATTTCTTGTAAGGATCTCTATTTTAAAAGAAATTTGATGTGCAATTATAGAAAGGTGCTCTTTGAAAAGCAAGCATCTTTCCTCAGGGGGTCCATCAATGAACTTAGACCGGTTTTCCGTCCGGGTGGTTCGGCCTTTTTCTTTGTTTTCGGGGACCCAATCGTACCGGATCGGGCTCCTGCTGGCCTGCCTCGTTTCCTTGAGCTGCTCGAGCCGGAAACCCGTCGCAATTTTTTCTGCCTCCGACGGCCCGAAGAGGGTTCTTCTTGAGCTTGCCGTGACCCAGGCGGAGCGCAGCCGGGGCCTGATGTTTCGCAGCCGTTTGGACGAGGACCGGGGCATGCTCTTCGTGTTTCCGGACATCGGGCGGCCCGCGTTCTGGATGAAGAACACGTACCTCGACCTGGACATCCTCTTCCTGTCTCCCGAAGGGGTCGTGGTCGACCTGTTCGAACGTCTGCCCCCCTGCCCGATGGATCCATGCCCGCGTTATACCCCCCGCTCTCCCGCCAAATATGTGCTCGAGGTCTCCGGTGGATTCGTCGATCGGCACGCCGTTCGAAAAGGGGACCGCATCCGGTTCGAGAACGTGCCCGGCGTCCCTTCCCTCTGATGGGGTAGCGTGGCCCCGGCTAGGTGGTCCCCGGTGTCCGTCCGCCCCACCCCTCGGTGGGGTGTGATCGGATTGCCTCCTGCCAAAGCGAAAACGGGGGGGGCTTTGCTTCGCTGTCCGCCTCGGGATTCGAGAGGGAAAATTCCACCCGTCCCCTGTGCGGTGCGTATCGGAGCCAGGGGTCTTCAGGCGGGACACGATCCATCTTTCCCCGCAGGAAGGCTTCGAGTTCCTGTTCATCCATGCGTCCTTGCGAAGAGGGCCCCTCCGGAGCGGCGAGCCGTTTGCCGAGCAGGGGATCCTTCGTCGACTTGTATCCCAGGGTCCTGAGCGCGGGGGCCTGGGACCAGACATCATCATCGCCTTCCTCGTCATCCCCGTGTCCCTTCGTGTCCCGCACGACGCCTATGATGAGGACGACGACGAGAGCGACCCCCAAGGTGGCGCCTGTGATGATGCCGGCCGTCTTCAGTGCGTCCGTATCGAAACTGAACGCATCAGGGGGAGAAAAGAATGTGGCGAGAAACAAGACGAGAACCAACCAGGTACAGCGCACGTTTTTCTTGAGACCAATCATTCGTGCTCGGTCCTCCAGGTAACGGGTGAATGCCAGATGACTTCGCCTTTCCGTTCCAGGATTGGGCCCCTCTCCCTTAGCGAACCTTTTCGCCGGGGTCGACTTTCCCTGACAAGGTGACAAGGGAAAGCGCCTCGTCGGCTCCCGCGGCCAGAATCATGCCTTCAGACAGGATGCCGCGGATCCGGACGGGTTTCAGGTTGGCGATAACGACGACGGCCTGGTCTCGGAGGGCCTCCGGCGAGAAGGCCTTGCCGATGGATGCCACGATCGTCCGTGTCTCCCCGATGTCCACCGTCAGCTTCAGGAGCTTCTCCGTGTTAGGGACCCTTTCCGCTTCGAGTATTCTGCCGGCTCGGAGATCGAACCTGTCGAATTCGTGGATCGTGACTTCATCGTCTTGCTTCGCATGGCCTTTCTTTTGCGATTTTTCGGAGGTCTCCGGACGTTCCTCCTCTGCCACAATACGCGGGAAAAGGGGTATGGGCTTCTTGACCGTCGTTCCCGGCGGAATGTGCTCCCAGATCAAGGCTGCCTCGCGGGTCAGTCTGGTCGGGCGCTCGTGCAGGCCGAGTTGTTCGAAAAGCCCCCTTGCGGCCTCGGGCAGGAAGGGGGACAGTACGGTTCCGATGATGCGCAGGGACTCCGCCGCACAGGCAAGGACCGTGTCCAGCCGTTCCTCCTTCCCTTCCTTCTGCAGGGTCCAGGGCGCCGTGTGGTCGATGTACTGGTTGGTGTGGCGAATCGCTTCCCAGATGCGTGCGAGGGCGAGGTGAAAATCGATGTCTCCCCCCATGGGATCCAGAAAGCCCCGGACATCCTCGTATAGCGACAGGCAGCCCTTCTTGAGTTCCTCGTCTTCCGCCTCGAGCCCCCGAGGGGAGGGGATCGTGCCGGAGCGGTAACGCCGGATCATCGTGAGGACCCGCTGCAGCAGGTTGCCGAAGTCGTTGGCCAGGTCTCCGTTGTAACGCTCGAGAAAATTTTCCCACGTGAAATTGCCGTCCTTGCCGAAACTGCAATCTCGAAGCAGGTAGTACCGCAGGGCGTCGGGCCCGTACACCTCTACGATGTCCATGGGCGTGACGACGTTGCCCAGGGTCTTGCTCATCTTTTCGCCTTTCAGGAAGACGAAACCGTGCCCGAAGACCATGCGCGGGACTTCCAGCCCGGCGGACAAGAGCATGGCGGGCCAGATAATGCAATGAAACCGGGTGATATCCTTGCCGATGATGTGCATATCCGCAGGCCAGAACTGGGAGAAGAGCCCTTCATCCCAGCCGAAGCCGATGGCCGAGATGTAATTGATGAGGGCGTCGAACCACACATACATGACATGGTCGGGCTGGATCGGCAGAGGGATTCCCCAATCGAAGGAGGAACGGGAAATGCTGACGTCCTCGAGTCCCCCATGGAGGATGTTCAGGATTTCGTTCTTGCGGATTTCGGGAAGAATGAGGAGCCTTTTGTCCTCGATAATCCTTTCGATTTCCTCCGTGTACCGGGAAAGGGCGAAGAAGTAGTTGTCCTCCTCGATCCATTTCGGAGGGGTCCCGTGTTGGGGGCAATTCCCGTCGACAAGATCTTTGTCCCGGTAGAAGGTCTCACAGGATTCGCAATACAGGCCCGCGTACTTCGATGGGTAGATATCTCCGTTCTCGTGAATCCGCCGAAAAAGCTCGGCGACCGCCTTGGCATGCCTTTCTTCCGTGGTCCGAATGAAGGCATCGTAAGAGATTCCCAGCTGCTTCCAGATCTGCCTGAACTGATCCGCCATCTGATCACAGTAGACATGCGGGTCCAATCCCCTCGCCTGTGCCTCCCGCTTCACATTGATGCTGTGCTCGTCGTTGCCCATCAGGAAAAATACGGGCTCCCCCTCAAGCCGTTTGAAACGGGCGATGACGTCCGCGCAGATCTTCTCGTAAGCGGTGCCGATGTGTGGCAGGTTGTTTACATAGTCGATCGCGGTCGTTACATAGTAAGTCTTTGTCCCTGCCATTGGGACTACCCCCTGCATGATTCTCCGTGGTGTCTGCCGAAAGGCTTGTTGTCTCCGGGGAAGACGAAGCTTGCGAAAGGAAACAGGGAGGCCTTTGGGTCTCCCCTATGGGCGCCGGCCGCTGGTCATGCCTCGTGGATCGCTTTTCCCCTTTTCTACGCGTTTCCTGCGCGATGGAATGTTCCCAGGGCACGCTATCGGGTTGAAGGCCGGATCGATTTTCCTATGCTGATCTCCCCGCGGTCGATCCGAATGTGAAAGCCGCAGTCCGGATCCGTGCAGACCCAGGCCTTGTACAGGATCGGAGCGCCGTCCTGTCCGAAATCAGAAAGCGGTATGAGAACGCCCTGGTTGCACTTCCGGCATTTCGGGAACTCCATGAGTTTGCTTCCTCCTTCCATCGCTCGCCTCCCCTCCTTCCATTGCTTGCCTGATCGTTCGTCTATGCGGTGAGTTACATGAAAATGAAAGGCCCTGTCAAGGCTCTGCCCCCCGGAAGGAGGCCTGTGGCCCGCGTTCAAGCCTCGGGCAGGACCGAGTAGCCCTTCTTCCGCAAGAACGACCGCAACTCCTCCAGGTTCGTCTCCTTGACACGGAAGGAAAAAACGTTCCGTTTCAGGTCGTTGTAAGGGGTGATCCCTGTGCTGACGACCGAGACCTGCCGGCGGTTCAGGATTTCCAGGACATCCTCATACTCTTTCGCTTCCATGATGATATCGATCTTCTGGATGCCCCCCAGGATTTCCCTGAGTTCCAGGAATGCCTTCAATATGTCCGTCGATGTCAGGATGCCGATGAGCCGTCCCTTCGCCCCCTTCACCGGCAGGCAGTCGATCCGCCGGTCGAACAGGAGTTGCGCTGCCCGGTCCACGGGCGCGTCCGGCCCGATCGTGATCGGGTTCGGTGTCATGAGATCCTTCGCCTTGATATTTCTCACCGTATGATACATGCTTCCGTGCGTGTGCGTGGGAGATGAGGGAATCAAGGCCTCGTGCAGGTCACGATCCGTAATGATACCGGCCAGTTTGCCGTGGGAGAGGACGGGCAGGTGGCGGATGTCGTTCGTAAGCAGCAACTCGAAAGCGAGCGACACGGAGTCGTCCTGGTTGATCGTGATGACGTTGCGGGACATCCATCTGTCAACGGTCAATGCTCGGTCTCCTGCCCGGTTCTTCTTCGCGGATTCCCACCGACTGCATTCATAGCCGATTTTTCTAATGAAAGCAATGTGAATTCGCAGGGGCGGAAAGGAAAGGAGGAGGCATGCAACCCAAAAGGAGATGGTTTTGGTTCGGCGGTATCCTGGCGGCCCTTGCCCTGCTCCAGTGCAGTCGGGGGGTGGAGGTGGGGGAGAAGGCCCCGAATTTCGTGTTGAAGGACCTGAAGGGCGATACCGTTTCGCTGGAAGACCTGCGGGGGAAGGTGGTTTTTCTTCATTTCTGGGCGACCTGGTGCCCTCCCTGTCTCGTCGAGCTGCCGGGGCTTGTGCGGTTCGTCAACGGACTCGACAGAAAGAGGGTCGCCCTGCTTGCGGCCTGCGTGGACAAGGAGGGACCGGCGAAAATACGGGATTTCCTGCGGTCATGGGGTGAAGATGCGCCGGTTTACCTGGACCCCGGCGGTTCGCTGGCCAGGCGGTTCGGGACGTTTCGGTTTCCGGAGACCTATATCTTGGATCGCGAGGGGAAGGTATGTTGGAAGGTGATCGGCGCGGCGGACTGGAAAATGAAGAAATGGGCACGTATTTTGCATACTTGCGTGGAGGGGTCGGTTACGGATAAAAGAGGAATGGATGCAGGTTCCTAGCCTGCTCGTCGGCCCTTTTTGTATCCGGATTTCTTTTCAGGATTCATCGCTTTTGTCCGAACAAGATAAAAGGAACAAGATCGCATTATAGAGAATTTGGAGACCATAGAAAAAGGAAAGGGCGTACGAAAATGAACCCGAAAAGAAGAAGGTCCTTGTCCTTCCCGACAACCGCCTTTGTCTTCTGCCTCATTACGTTCGGCATCCTGTCTTTGCAGAAGGTAGTCGCCGGAGAGGCCTTGTCCGAGACCAAGGCCTACTACATCGTGCGCGAGGGCGACACCCTCTGGGATATCACCGGGCACTTCTACTCGGACCCGTTTCTGTGGCCCGCGGTGTGGGGAAACAACGGCCAGATATCGAACCCGCACTTGATTTATCCGGGCGATCCGATCTACCTGGCCAGTATTGCCGGCGGACGATATGCCCAGGCTGCCGTTCAGGAATCCGAGGCGGTACGGCCCGCGCCGTCGACGGTTCCCGGCGTCTCCACCCTTCACATAGCCAGGCGCATTGCGGATACGGCGCTTCTGTCGAGGGAGGCCGAGGGAAAGACGGGACGGGTCCTTGCCTGCCGGGCGGATAAGGTTCTGCTTGTCCGGGAGGATGAAGTGTTTCTTCAACTGCCCGAGGGCGCCGACGCGTCGTACGCAGGCCCGTATCAAATCCTGAGGGGGCTCAGGGAGATCCGGCACCCGCAGACGGGAAAGAAGATGGGCACTCTGTATGGCATTCTGGGCTATGCCCGGGCCATAGGGGAGCCCGAGGACGGAGTGGTGCGGGGGAGGATCGTGGCTTCTCAGTACGCCGTGGAGGCCGGCGATCTCATTCGGAAGGGGGCTCCGCCTCCCAAGGAGATCTACTCGAGATTTTCAAAGAGGGCGCTTGACGGCTGGGTGGTGGCCGGGTTGAGGACGGATGATCTTCTGAGCCAGTACGATGTCGTCTTTCTCGACCAAGGTGCCGAGCAGGGTGTGAGGGACGGAGACACCTTCTGGGTGCTGGAGCCGGAGAGGAAGGTGAAGAATCCATCGGGAAGCGGGAAGATCACCTTGCCGGATACGCGGCAGGCCGTCGTGGTTGTCATTCACGCGGAGAAGGAGACCGCTACGGCCCTGGTGACCGGGAGCCAGGGCGTTTTCTCGACCGGCAGCCGTGTCCGGGCACGGACGGAATAAGAGCGGTCGAAGAGCGGATCCGTTGAATCTCCGGATCGCCCGTTTCAAGCTGGCATGCGCTGCCCTTGGACGCCGCCCTTTTCCCACACGGGCGGCCTTTCAGGCCTTTCACTCCCCCCAGGCGATCCTTGAAGCGTCGCCGGACAGGCTGCGCGGGATCCCGGGCCTGCATCCTGAAACCCTTCACAGGCTGATCGCGGTGCGGGAGGATCCGGCCTCGGCGGACGGGATTGCCGCCGTGGAAGCGAGCGGGGCGCGCATCCTGTCTTTCGAAGACGCGGAGTACCCCGGCAACCTGCGGGAGATTCCGGACCCGCCTCCCGTGATTTTCCTCCGGGGAGGGATCGTTCCGGAGGACGAACGATCCATCGCCGTCATAGGCTCACGCAAGGCGAGCGCGTATGGGGTTGCTGTATGCGCAAGACTCGTCCGCGCGCTGGTGAAACACGGATTCAGCATTGTGAGCGGAATGGCGAAGGGAGTGGACGCGGCCGCCCACTGGGCCGCCCTGGCAGAGGGGGGCCGTACCCTCGCCGTGCTGGGAACCGGTGTGGATGTGGTCTATCCGAAGGCGAACGGGCGTTTGTTCGAGACCCTACGCGACCGGGGCGTACTCCTCTCCGAATTTCTCCCGGGAACCGGGCCCCTTGCCAGGAACTTTCCACGGCGGAACCGTATCATCAGCGGACTGGCGATGGGTGTGCTGGTCGTCGAGGCCGCGGAGCGAAGCGGAACGATGATCACCGTACGGACGGCCCTCGAGCAGGGAAGGGAGGTCTTTGCCGTTCCCGGCGATGTCCGGTCACCCGTGAGCCGCGGGACCCACCGATTGATCAAAGAAGGGGCGAAGCTGGTGGAGGGAATCGAGGATATCCTCGAGGAATTTTCCTTTCAGAGCGATGGCGGGCCCTCCCGGATGCCGGAGGCATGTCCCGAGGATGGGGCCCTGCCGGGCCGGCGGATTCGGGCGGCGCGGGGCGCCGGGGCGGACGAAAGGGAAACCCTCCTGGGACACTTGAGCGATGAAGGAACGTGTGTGGATGTGCTGATCGAACGTACAGGCTGGCCGTCCGAAAAGATGGCCGCGCTATTGACAGAACTCGAGCTTCTTGGAAGAGTGAGGAAGCTGCCGGGCAGCCGCTATCTCCGCACCGATGAACCGACTGCGGGTGCCGGATGAACCGGCAGAGGGTGCAGAAGAGGTGGTGGTGGGCGGAACCTTTTCGGGGGAAACCCCGTCTTAGACAAGGACTGTTCAAGAGGCAAACGGCGGAAATGAAAGGCCCTGCTTGTTCGGGCCCGGATGCGCAAAGGAAGGGGAGGCCTGATGTCCGGCCCCCTGGTTCTTTCTCCTTGACCTTTCGACCTTGACCTTGCGGCGTCGGCCGCATCAGAGGAATCAGCATGGGAAAATCGCTTCTGGTTGTGGAATCACCCGCGAAAGCGAGGACGTTGTCCCGCTATGTGGATCCTTCTTTCTCCGTGGTTGCGACCGTCGGGCATATCAAAGATCTCCCCCCAAAAGAGCTTGGGGTGGACATCCAAAACGGATTCAAGCCCAAGTACAGCGTTATAGCGGGGAAGTGGAAGGTCATCAAAGGTCTGAAGGCGGCGATGGAAAAGGCGGACGCCGTCTATCTGGCCCCGGACCCGGACCGGGAAGGGGAAGCGATCGCCTGGCATGTGGCGGATGAAGTGGACGGGGAAAAGAAGACCCTCCGGGTGATGTTTCACGAGATTACGAAGAAGGCCGTCCGCGACGCTCTTCAGAATCCGGTCCTCCTCGACCGCAACAAGTATGATGCCCAGCAGGCACGCAGGATTCTGGACCGCCTCGTGGGATACTTGATCAGTCCCCTTCTCTGGAAAAAGGTTCGAAGGGGTTTGAGCGCCGGCAGGGTCCAGTCGGTGACGGTCCGGCTGATCTGTGAAAGGGAAGAAGAGATACGCCGCTTCGAGTCGAAAGAATACTGGACCGTCCACGCCCTGCTCGAAGGGAGCGGGCCGCCTCCGTTCACCGCCGCGCTGCTCCGGATCCATGGCAAGAAGGCGAACGTACCGGACGAGGAACATGCCGCCGGGATCAAGAAGGCGCTCGAGTCCGAGACCTTTCGGGTTCGGAAGATCGAGAAGAAGCGCACAAAGCGGAATCCTCCTCCACCGTTCATTACGAGCACGCTTCAGCAGGAGGCCTCGCGGGTCTATCGGTTCGCTCCGAAACGGACGATGAAAATCGCCCAGAAGCTCTATGAAGGGGTGCCCCTGGGGGAAGAAGGGCCTGAGGGCCTGATTACCTATATGCGCACCGATTCCACGCGGATTGCCCAGGAAGCGGTCCAGCAGGCTCGATCGTACATCAAGGGCAGGCTCGGGCCTTCCTATCTGCCCACATCCCCCCGGGTTTACCGGTCGAAAAAGAAGGGGGTCCAGGACGCCCACGAGGCGATCCGGCCGACCTCCGTCGATCGGGAGCCGTCACAGGTCAAATCTTTTCTCACACCGGAACAGTACAAGCTGTATCGGTTGATCTGGAAGCGTTTTGTGGCTTGCCAGATGAAACCTGCGGAACTCGACCAGACACGGGTCGACATCGAGGCGGGGGATTACCTGTTTCGTGCGACGGGGTCGGTGATGCGGTTCGACGGGTATCGAAAACTTTACGAGGAGACGTCGGAATCCGATGCGAAAGGCAAGGCGGACGACGGCCTGCTTCCCGAACTCGAGGAAGGAGAAGTCCTCGCAACGAAAGAGATCCAGGTCGAGCAGCACTTTACCCAGCCGCCTCCCCGGTACACGGAGAGCAGCCTGATCAAGGCGCTGGAAGAGAAGGGTATCGGCCGTCCGTCGACGTATGCGGCGATTCTCAGCAACATCCGCGACCGGCAGTACGTGGATCTCGTGGAACGGAAGCTGGTGCCTTCGGAGCTGGGCGAGCTGGTGAACCGGCTGCTGGTGGACAACTTCCCGGATATACTCAATGTGGAGTTCACGGCCAACATGGAGTCTTCCCTCGACGAGATCGAGATGGGGCGGCAGGACTGGATGAAGGTGCTCGACACGTTTTACCAGGCCTTCGAAAAGGATCTCGAACGCGCCAAGAGCGAGATGCTCGACGTGCGGAAGGAGGGCACCCCCACGGAGATCGAGTGCGAGCAGTGCGGCAAACCGATGGTCATCCGGTTCAGCGCCACCGGGCCCTTCCTGGCCTGTTCCGGTTTCCCGGAATGCAAGAACGCCAAGTCCTTTGATCGGGACGAGGAGGGAAAAATCCGGGTGCGGGAGGAGGAGAAGGTGGAGGACCAGAGCTGCCCCCAATGCGACAGCCCCCTCCAGGTCAAGCACGGCAGGTACGGTCCCTTTCTCGCCTGTACCGGGTATCCGGAATGCCGCTATACGCGGCCGCTGGATCGTCAGGGGCGGGCCCCGGAGGAAGGGACGGAAGGCGAGGAGCAGCCCTGTGAGAAGTGCGGGGGCAAGCTGATCGTGAAGCGGGCGCGATCCGGGAACCGGTTCTGGGCCTGTTCGAATTATCCGCGTTGCAAGGAGGCAAAGCCCTACCGGGTGGGTGTTCCCTGCGACCGTTGCGGAGAGGGGGAGTTTGTGGAAAGGGCGGGCCGGAACGGCCGCCTCTTTTATTGTTGCGACCGTTATCCGAAATGCAAGAACTCCGTGCCGAACCTTCCGGTCCCGATCGCCTGTGAGGCGTGCGGGGCCCCCTATCTGCTGCGTCGTGTCGATAAGGCGGGCAATCCCGTCCTGTACTGCAGCCGCAAAGAATGTCCGGCCCACCGGGGGGTTTCGCCCCGGCCCGGGGCGGACTCTCCCGAACAAGAAGGAAGGTCCGGGGGAGATCCCCGCCCCTAGGAGGCTGCCCAAAAAGTCCCATCTGCGGCGTTCGGCCGCATCCCTCGTCATTCAACGTACGGAAAGCAGGCTTCACGGTCGGCCGCTTACCTGATGCGTGACCACCGGACATGCCTGTGCATCCGGCCCGGCCGAAGCATGTCGTCGACGTCTTGACATCTCCCTGTTCTCCTGGTATCCCTGACACATAGTACGAGTCTGGATAGTTCGATTATGGAAGTTTCTGTCTTCCCAGTGAGGGCGCCTCGCCCCTCTGTCCCGGGCGGAGCGACAGAAAGACTCGAGGATCTGGCCGAAGGAAGGCAGGAGTACGCTTTCTACAGGGGGAAGACCGGAAAGAAGAGCCGCCCGAGGCGGTCAATCGTAATCAGGAGGGAGACGAAAGGCGATGGAATTTCATCTCTCGGACGAACAGAAGATGTTCTACGAACAGGCGCTGAAGTTTTTTCGGAAAGAGATCGCCCCTTACGCGGAAGAGTCGGATGACCAACACCGGTTCTGCTGGGAGGCTTGGCGTAAACTCGGAGAGCAGGGTTTCGTCGGCCTCCACCTGCCCGAGGAAGTCGGGGGCAGCGGGGCGGATGTCTTGACCACTTGTCTGGCCCATGAG
>WFRX01000121.1 GCA_015486285.1 bacterium | reverse complement strand
GAGGAAATTGTTGCTTGCGTGATCCTTCTCCTCGATGCACAGGTCCACCAGCTCATTGATACGCCGGGTCACGAACTGCTCGTGCTCATATGCATCCTCAAAGGCGGCAAGGGGCGATTCCCATTCCTTGGGCGGCGTCTTGATCTCGCCCAGGGTGACCCGCCCGCCCCGCTCATTGATAAAGTCGAAGAACTTCATCGCGTGGGCGCCCTCTTCGAGGGTCTGAACACGCATCCAACTCGCGGCCCCGGTCAGGTTGATTGACTGGAAATATGCCGACATGGACAGGTAGAGATACCCCGAATAGAGTTCCCAGTTGACCTGCTCGTTGAAGGCCTCCTCGATCTTCTGCGCCAACATGACCGCTATCCTTTCCAGAGACCGTGAAGATTGCAGTATTCCCGAACTTCCACCTTGTCCGCCTTCACGTCGAACACCGCCTCCGGGGACTCGCCCGGATTCAGAAACTGCCGATAGGCCTTCCCATCGGCGAGAAGCTCTACCCACTCGATGTAGTGCTTTTCTTCCATCGGGTGAGCGACGCTTCCCACTGTCGCCTTCACGCCGTCGGCTGTTTTCTCGACGACCGGAACATGTTTTTCCTGCGCCGCGTCCGTTGTGTTCTCTTTGAACCGCTTCATTTCTTTTCCGCAGCAGACGAGCGCTCCCCTGCCCGCATGCAGGACCTCAACGATATTTCCACAGACTTCACATTTGTAAATCCCGAGTTTCTCGGCCATTTTCTTCTTCCCTTCTCATTCCATATGGGTTTAGAACCATAGCGGTGTCATCCCGCCGCCAGTTTCTTCGCTGCATCCAGGGCAGCTTCGTAGTCCGGCTCACTTGCGATCTCGCCGACGAGCTGTTCGTACCGAATGACGCCCTCCCGGTCCACGACGAAAACCGCGCGGGCCAGGAGCCGCAGCTCCTTGACGAGCACCCCGTAGGCCTGCCCGAACGAGGCGTCGCGGTGATCGGACAGCGTCTGCACGCGCTCGACACCCGCCGCCCCACACCAACGCTTCTGGGCAAAGGGCAGGTCCATGCTGACCACCAGCACGGCGACATCCGGACCGAGCCCGGCCGCTGCCTCGTTGAACCGTCTCGCTTCCACGTCGCATACGGCCGTGTCGAGTGACGGCACGGTGACGAGAATACAGACCTTCCCCTTGAAGCTCGAGAGGCCGACCGCGCCCAGGTCGTTGTCCAGGAGACTGAAGTCCGGCGCCTTGTCCCCCACGCCCAACCCGTCGCCGACCAGCGTCAGGGGCATTCCCTGAAAGGTTACAAGCCCTGTTCTTTCTTTCACCTCATCGCTCCTTCTTGGAGGCCGCCCCGAAAGCCCCCCCTCAACAAAGTCCTATCATAGGGGGGGTAGCTTTCGCGATCCGGCCTACCAGTTCTCGCCCAGCAGCTCGAAATAGGCCTGGGGATGAGCACAAGCGGGGCAGGCCTCGGGGGCTTCGGTGCCCTCGTGCACATAGCCGCAGTTCAGACACCGCCAGACGACCGGTTCGCCCTTCTTGAACACCGTCCCGGCCTCTACGTTCGCCAGAAGCCCGCGGTACCGCTTCTCGTGTTGCTTCTCGGCCACGGCGATCTTCTCGATCACCAGGGCGATCGCGTCAAAGCCCTCTTCTTTGGCGACCTTGGCAAACCCGGGGTACATCTCGCTCCACTCGAAATGCTCTCCTTCCGCGGCGCCCTTGAGGTTCTCCGCCGTCGTACCGATCACCCCCGCAGGGAAGGCGGCCTGAATCTCCAGCTCGCCACCCTTCAGAAAAGAAAAAAACCTCTTGGCATGCTCTTTTTCCTGGTTTGCCGTTTCCTCGAAGATCTGGGCAATCTGCACCAGCCCTTCTTTCCGCGCTTTGCCCGCAGCGTAGGTATACCGGTTTCGTGCCTGGGATTCCCCGGCAAACGCTGTGAGAAGGTTTTTTTCCGTCTTGGATCCTTTCAACTCCATCTTGGCTCTCCTTTCCGCCCCTCCCGGCTCCGGCCTCAGGGCGCTGGTTGAGGTTGTTCGGGGGTTCCCCCTGGATTCATCTGCTCCGGGAAATGATCCCGATACGGCGCAAGAACGATCCTTGATGACCCTTGATTGCCTTCCCACAAGCCTGCCGGCCTGACCCGCGGACGGGGTTCCACAAGACGGTTCGCATATCCCGGGGAAAGAGCGGGCGGCAGCCAGCCGGTCCGGGGACACGGCCTGATGTCCGTTTTTCAATGGATTGGATGCAAAGAGGACGGAAAAGGGCTCAGATTTTCCCGCTTCCGATTCCAATTCAGAGGCGGCCCCTTCCCCGCTTCGCGAAGATCAGGTCAGGAAGCTCATGGGCGACGATATTCCGTGAACATGATCGCCGATCCGGTGCATGCGCTCAAGCTCCCGCGGGTCCATCGGACCGGCTCTGAGGGCCGCGAGATCGGCGGCCATCTCGTCATCATTCTTCGGGCCGCAGAGGGCAACGTGCACCGCCGGGTGGGAAAGGGCGAACCGGTAGCAGTCCCGGGCCGCGGGCGGGGAAACGCCGGCAGGCATCTTCTTCGGGTCGAGGAGGTCACCCCACCTCGTGTTCGTAAAGGAGACGATCCCCGGCCCGCCCTCGTCGGGCAAGGCGGCAAAGACCTCCTTCTCCGCTCCCCGGTGCGCCGCGTTGTACCGGATGTGAAACACATCGTATCGGCCGTCCCGCAGGTATTGCCGGAACAGGGGCCGCTGGTGGGTCGAGATACCCAGGAACCGGAAACGCCCCTGCTCTCTCAACCGTTCAACCGCATCCAGGACCCGCGGGCCGGGCGGCCGGTCGTACCAGCCGAGGAGGAGTACATCCGCCTGGTCGATCTTCAGGCTGCGCAGGCCCTTTTCCACGCTCCGCGGAATCAGGGCGGCCCATCGAACATAACACTGCAGCACGAGGACCAGGTCCTCCCGGTGCAAGCGCCCGATGTCTCGGACGGCCCGCCCCATCCCGGGCGTTCTGACAGAGCCCCAGAAGAAATAGTTCACGCCCTCGTCGAAGGCCTCCCGGCATGCCCTCTCGGATACGCCGTATGCGGAGCCGATACCCAACCGGGAAACCCTGAGCCCCGTGCGGCCCAGAGAAACCTTCTGCGTAAACTCGCTCATCCCTTCCCCCTCCCTTCCCCGTCCTTCTTCTCCGGAACCCGGGGCAGGCCCAGGAGTTCGAAGATCCCGAACAGGGTGACGCCCAGTCGCCTGACCAGATCCTTGAATCGCCCGGAGAAGCCCTGCATGACCCCCTCCTTATTGTCGATGTGCCCGATCCGTGACATCCTGTACTGCCATGCCCAGGATGCTGCTCCCGACCTCGTTTGTAAAGGGGAAACGCCGAAACATTTGTCCCCTTTTCGGAATCCAATACGGAGAAAAACGCGCAAGGACAAGGAGAGACGATTCATGGGAAACACGGATACGGATACGAGCCTGTACGACGACGTGGCAGCAAGATACAAGGAAAGGCGCCTGCAATTGCTCGCCGAGGCGGACAGCTATCACGCCTCCGGCCTGCCCCTGAGGTTTCTCCGGCAACAGGCGCACTTCACCACCCCTGCCAGCAACTACGACATGGCGCTCAAGGCGGTGGAAAAGGGGAGCAGTGCCACCGCCCGAATCCTCGACAAGTTCCACCTTTCTCTTGCGGAACTTTCGGATACCCTCGAAGTGCCTGTATCCGCCCTGGAGGCGGAGCTGGAGACGGAACCCCATGCTCCCATGGTGATGGTGGACAGCGAGGACGCCCAGGCCTTGCGGGAGGATGTGATTCTACGGGGCCGCCGGAACGCGATCCGGATCTTCCGTGAGGCGAAATGGGGACGGACCCTGAGATTCTACAGGCCGAGCGGCTTGCAGTTGGATTTCTGCCTGGACGACCTCGTAACGGTCCTGATCGAGGCGGGCAGGGATCTTCCTCCCGAAGACTATCCCGTCGACGGAGTCGTGTGGCCAAAGGCGGAGCAACCCGAGGAGATCTCCTTCGTGTGCGAAGTGCTCGAAGGCGTCGAAGACCGGCTCGGCCTCGAGAAGGGCCGTATCAAACTCGAGTTTCTCGTGGAATCGGGCTGGGCGGTGGCCCAGCTCCCCCTCCTCGCGAAGGCGGCCCTGCCCCGGCTGGCCGGGATTATCTTCGGGATCGCGGACTACTCCGCCGACATCGGTCTCCCGACGATACATAACGACCACCCGGTCTGCGACTGGGCCCGGGCGGCCATCGTCAACATGGCAGGCACGGTGGGCGTCCCCGCCATCGACAACATGACCGTGGACTATCCGGTGGCGGACAGCCGTTTGTCCGACGGGGAAAATCATCTGTTCATCAAGAAGCGAATCAAGCACGTCTTCGACGACGCCCGGCACGGAGAGCATCTCGGCATGGACGGGAAATGGGTCGGCCACCCCCTGCAGTTGTTCGCCGTGCGCCTCGCCTACCGCCTCGCCCTGCCTGAAGAGGAAATCCGCGCGGAGACCGAGAAGATCCTGAGCTATGCCCAGGCCGTGGAGGACGAACAGGGGGCCACGATCATCGAGGGCGTAATGAGCGATCGAGCCACAGACCGGCACGCCCGCAACAAGCTCCGCAAGGCAATCGCCCTGGGGCTCCTTGACCCGCAAAAGGGCGCGGAACTCGGACTGATCAGCCCGCAGGAGTTGAAGGAGATCCTCTGACGGAGAGGCCATGCACGGACAAGAGCCTGCCCCACCCGACCCGTTGAAGCCGGCGGAGCACGCCCTGAATGCAGCCTGTCTGCTGATCAACAAGGCACTGCGGGTCCTTCACGAACGATCGCTTCTCGCCGGCCGCGCCTCCACCCATGCGATGGACCTTTTCCAGCCGGTCTGCTACGACCTCGCCCTGTCCGCTTCGGAGTTGTCGGCTGCCCGGGCCATGATCGCCTACGCGAACAAGGCCTATACGAGGCGAGGCGCGGCCGGCGGGGAGCCGCCTGTGGAGGAAGGACTCGCTTCGTTCTTCACGGCCGAAGCGATCCGGGGCCTCCAGGGCCGAATCGCTTTCCGTCTGGAGGCGTTCGGCCTGGTCCCGGACGACCTTGCCGAAACCATCGGGGGCCCGGAGGTCCTCTCCTTCTGCTCCGGCCGGCTCGCGGGGCCCCGTGTGGAGGCCCTCGCCGACAGGATCAAGAAGGAGGGAGGCGACATCGGCGCATGCCTGCTCGACCGGAGGCATGCGGAATTTCGAGAGACCTATCACGCCTTTGCCGAACGCGTTGTCCTTCCCCTGGCCGACCGCATCCACCGTGAGAAGAGGCTCGTCCCGGACGAAATCCTCGAGCCCTTGAAAAAGATGGGCGCCTTCGGCCTCTCGATCCCGAAGAGCTTCGGAGGGGGGCGGGAAGACGGGCGGGAAGACACCCTGTCCATGATCCTGGCCACCGAGGAGCTTTCCCGGGGCTCCCT
>WFRX01000120.1 GCA_015486285.1 bacterium | reverse complement strand
CTCACGGCCGGCGGTTCGCACCGGGTTTCAAACGCTCTCTACAAGTCCATCTTCGAACACCAGGGTCAGATCCGGCAGAGCGCCCGAATCAAGCGGATCATCGTGGAAGGGGGCGAGGCGAGAGGGGTGGAACTGGAGGACGGCACGCAATTTCTTGCGGATAAGGCCGTGGTGAGCACCATCGACCCGCACCAGACATTCCTCGACTATGTGGGAGAGGAAAACCTGGAATCCGACTTCACCGACATGATCAAGGCCTACCAGTGGGAGAAATGGAGCCTGTGCAATCTGAACCTCGCCCTTGCGGAGCCGCCCGACTTCTCGGCCGCGGCCTCGAATCCGGATCTGAACAAGGCATTCATCTATGTGCTCGGTTACGAGGGCCTGGACGACCTGAAGAAACACTGGGATGCCATGAACGAGGGGGAAGTGACCTTGGACGCGGGCTACAACTGCTCCTTCCCGAGCATTCACGACCCCTACCAGGCCCCCGCCGGCAAGGCTTCCGCCGTGCTTTCGCAGATGGCCGTATTCGACTTGAAAGACGGGGGTTCCGAGAAATGGCTCGCCTTCCGGTTCCGGGAAGAGGCAACGGAAAGGCTGCTGAAGACCCTCGAACGATATGCCCCGAACATGACAAGAGACAAGGTGCTGGAAACCTACATTACCACCCCTGCCGACATTCAAAACAAATACGTCGATATGGTGAAGGGCGGCTACAAACAGGGGGCCTACCACCCCCTCCAGATGGGCTTCCTCAGGCCCAACCAGGACTGCTCCCATTACCGGACTCCGGTCAAAAACCTTTACGTGGGCGGCGCGAGCGTTGCCCCGGGCGGAATGATCATCTGGGGACCGGGGTACAACTGCGCGAATGCGATCGCCGAGGACTATGGCATCGAGAAATGGTGGACCGAACCTGAAATGGTAACCAGGGCTCGCGAAAAGGGCTTCATCTGATTCGAATCCCGGCTGGGAGGAAACAACAAAATGCTGATGCGATCAACAGGACTGGGAAAAACCGAGCTCGTGGCGGAGATCAACGACTGTGTCGCCCAGGGAGATCACCTGATCCTGCTGGTGAACACAACCGATCCTGTCCGGTGGAAGGTCCGTTGCACCATGACTCTCAAGGATCTTCGCAGGCTCATCGTAATTTGCATGAAGATCTCCATCTTCACCTTCATCCTGAACCCGTTCCGCTGGTTCAAGGAACCGGAACATCCTGGAGACTACTAGGAAGATCAGCGACTGGGGGGCACAATGCCGGACAAGACATATGATGCGGTCATCGTAGGTGGAGGCAACAAGGCGCTCCTGCTCGCCATGTACCTGATCCAATTCGGGGGCATGCGGGTCGGCATATTCGAGAGAAGGCATGAAATCGGCGGCTGCTGCGCCACGGAGGAACTGGCCGCCCCGGGTTTCCGTGGAAACACCCATGCCAACATGACCCTCCCCTGGTATTTTCTGCCGATTCTGCGCGATTTCCCTCAATTCCAGGCATACGGCGCCCGCTGGGACCAGCATCTCAGCAGCAACGGGATGGCCTTCCGCGACACGGAAAACTGTCTCGCCCTGTACAGCCACAAGCACGACCCGAGTCAGGAGCGCTCCGCGAGAGAGATCGCCCGCTTCTCCGAGAGGGATGCCGACACATGGCGCCGGATCACGGAACTGGAGAAGTCCGACGAGTTCATGCGCGTCCAGATGGACGCCATCTTCAATCCGGCCGAGGTACGCGCCACCGATCCGGGTATCATGCAGAGACAGGCGGAGGTCTTCGCGAAAATACTCGAGACAGGATTCAACCCGGACTCGGCCATCCTCAAGGCGAGCCCCTATCGAGTCATCCAGGAATGGTTTGAGAGCCCCGAAATACAGTCCGTGATCCTCCGGGCCATCGTATCCTTTTCCGTGGACGTGACCGAGTCGGGACACGGCGCGACCGCGCTCGGCATGATGCTGACGCTGCCTTTCATCGGCTTCAACCGGGGCGGGACGCACATGATCGCCCATGCCGCCCACCAGATTTTGACCCGGCTCGGGTGCGAGTTCCACATCAACAAGGACGTGGAGAAGGCGATCATTGAAAATGGAACGGCAACAGGGATACGCCTGACCGACGGCACCGAAATCGGCGCAAGCAAGCTGGTCGTGAGCACCCTGTCACCCTATCAGCTCATCTTCGACCTCATCGGCAGGGAGCACGTGGACGAGCAGACGGCAAAACGGGTCGAAATCCTCAAGAGGAACTTCGGCTGTCTCATGTGGTACACGCTCGCCGTCCATGAGGCGCCCCGCTACAAGGCCGAGGCCTTCAACCCCGACGTTCACGATTGCGGATGGCTCGGAATGCAGCCCGATCCGGACCCGCTCCACATCGCCAGGAAGTGTCAGATGTCTCAGATGAACCAGTGGCCTCCCCTTGACGACTACGGAGTGGTTGTCGGTTGTCACAGCCTTGTGGATCCCAGCTATGCGCCTGCCGGGAAACACACCGTATACACGGAACAGCTCGCCCAACCCGTCTCTATGTACCCAGAGAAGGAATGGTTGAAAATACGGAAGCGTTACACCGACGAGCTGCTCACGATCTGGAAGGATTATGCCCCGAACATGACCTGGGACAATGTAATCGGAGTGGATGCAAACACCCCGTATGACCACTGTCGCATGAAAAATCTCAAACCGGATGGGACCTGGGCCGGCATCGACCGGGCTTCATGGCAGGTTGAAGAAAACCGGCCGACCCCTGAGCTCGCGAACCACAGAACCCCGATCAAGAACCTTTACGCCACCGGCGGGTCCTGGCATGTAGGATCCAATTGCGGCGCGAGCGAATCCTACAATTGTTACAAGATCATCGCGAACGACATGGGTCTCGGAAAGCCATGGGAGGAGCCGGGAAAGGAGGAGCCGGATTCCCTGGTCGCGCAGATACGGGCTGTCCGCAAGGGAATCCGCGAATCCGTCCCGGACTGACCGGCCCGCGCGGGACACGCGGGGATGGGGCGCCTTCTCTTTCCAGTCGCGCGAACGCCGTCCGCCTTGTCCCGGGAGACGCCCGGGACAAGGTTGATCGACGCTCTCCTCCCGTGCTATCCATGACTCCGGTGGAGAATTCAAGATTGCTTCACGAGAAGACACCCCATGAACAGACGCTATGTCATCCTATACTGGCTTCTCCTCCTCATCCCCACCTTTGTCATCAGCGCCTTCCTGTTTCAGACCCTTCGGCAGGAGAGAAATCGGATCGTCCAGGCCGCTTACGAGACCGCCCGAAGCAGGGCTGAAACCATTGCGGAAACGATTCAACTTACGACGCGGGGCGTGGAACACACGATCATCCACGCTTTACTCCTTCTGCCCACGGACGATCGCCTCCAGCAAATGCTCACGGGCTTCGTAAGGACAACGGACCTGGTCGGCAACGTATTCATCTGCTCTTCGAAGTCCGGTCTGCTCTTCCCGCTGGAATCCGACGGCGCCCCACCGAATGAGACGCACTTCATCGAACGGTATCGCCCTCTCTTCACGGGCGCCGTATCCTGGCGTGCCGCCAGCATGCCGGCCTTCCCGGAGCCCCATCCCACCTTCGCGGGAACGCTTGCCGAATCCCTCTCGTCCCTTTCTCCTTCACGGCCCCGGCGAGGCGACATCCCCGAAGACAAAGGGGGCTGGATTCCCTGGTTTTCGCAGGGCAGGCAGTCTGTTCTCGGGTGGGTGCGCGCCGACTCCGGCGACATCGTATACGGTGCGGAACTCGATCTGAAGACCCTTCTCTCCTGGCTCATTATCTATTTCCCTCGCACAGCCCCGATAGGCACGGCATACGCCCTGCTCAACGGAAGCGGCGAAATTCTCTACCAAACCGCCTCCGCCGATATCCCGGCTGGAACGAGGCCGGACGTAACCGTACCTCTCGGTCCCTGCCTTCCCCACTGGCAGGTCGCATCCTACGTCCTCGACGCCCCCTTGCAGGGACAACCGGCACGGAGTGTTTTTCTCCTCTCCGTTCTCCTCCTTGCGATCTTCGTTGCCGCTATTATCCTGGGAGGCTCCCTGCTTATGTGGCAGGCGCGGCGAAACATGATATCGGCCCAACAGAAGACATCCTTTGTCTCCAATGTCTCTCACGAACTCAAAACGCCCATTACCAGCATTCGAATGTTCGCCGAATTGCTGCGGGAAGATCGCATCAAGGACCCGAAAAAGAAAGAACATTACCTCAAGGTGATCGTGGCGGAGAGCCAGCGTCTTACGCGGCTGGTTAACAATGTACTCGATTTCAGCCGCCTGGAACAGGGGCGAAAGCAATACCAGATCAAAGAGATGGAGATCTGCACCTATTTGCGTTACATTGTGGAAACCCAGCGTCTTCGCGTGCAGGAAGCAGGCCTGGAACTCAACAACCGGATTCCGGAGGAGGAATACATCATTCAGAGCGATGCAGATGCCCTCGAACAAGTCATCCTCAACTTGATTGACAACGCAATCAAGTACGCTGCCGACGGCAAGGAACTCTCTGTCGATCTCGCCCGCCAGGGCAACTGGCTGAAAGTCCGTGTCATGGATCGGGGCTCCGGTGTTCCCGCCAAACACCGGGCCCGGATCTTCGACAAGTTCCACCGTGTTGACAGCTCGCTCACGTCGCGGCATCCCGGCTCCGGCCTCGGTCTGAGCATCGCGCGCAGCATCATGCGGGACATCAACGGAGATCTTTTATATGAACCTCGTGAGGGAGGAGGCAGTTGTTTTGTCGTCCTGATCCCCTTTCGGGGAGAAGACGGTTCAGGCATATCCCCTGAAGGAGCTGTTTCGGCATGAAATCCATTCACATTCTGGTCGCAGAGGACGACGATAATATCCGGACAGGCCTTGTGGACACCCTCGAAAGCGAGGGTTATCGCACGACGCCGGCAACCGACGGGCAAGAGGCGATCGACCTGTTCGCTCGCGAAGACTTCGATCTCATCCTCCTGGACATCATGATGCCCGAAAAAAGCGGATACGATGTCTGCAGAGCCGTCCGCGCCGCGAGTGAGGATATCCCGGTCATTATGCTTACGGCCAAAGGGGAAGAGATCGACAAGGTCATCGGCTTGCAACTGGGGGCCGACGATTACATCACCAAGCCTTTCGGCGTCCACGAACTGCTTGCCAGGATTGCCGCCGTCCTCCGTCGCTCCCGGCGCAAACCGAAGGACGCGGAAGGGAACATCTCGGCTCCCGACCATTTCACTTTTGGGATGGCGGATGTCGACGCACGCCAGTACAAGGTCCGCACCGGGGAGAAAACCTTCGACATCTCCGCCCGGGAACTGCAGCTTCTGCGGTTTTTCTATTCCCACCCGAACGAAGTCCTGAGCAGGGACCTGATCTTGAACGCCGTCTGGGGTATCGAATACGGCGGCACTACCCGAACCCTGGATCAGCATGTGGCCCAGTTGCGCAAGAAGATCGAACTCGATCCGGCCCATCCCCGCTTTCTGACCACGGTGTACGGCGTCGGTTACCGATACGAAAACTCGTAAAGGAAAACAGCATGCGGATTTTGGTAACCGGCTCTTTCGGAAACATAGGCAGGAATGTCCTCGATCTTCTCCTCCATACAGGGTATCAGGTCCGATGTCTCGACCGGGAAACGGAAAGGAATCGCAAAATCGCCGCTTCCTTCTCCAAAGCCCCCTGGAACGCACGGCGCATCGAACTTCTCTGGGGAGACATTCGGAACAAAAAGGACGTGCAGGAGGCCGTCAAAGACGTGCAGGGCATCATTCACCTCGCCGCGGTCATCCCCCCTCTGAGCGAAAAAGAACCGAAGGCGGCCCGTGCAATCAACGTAGAAGGCACCCGGAACCTGATACAAGCGGCGGAGACCGTCGATCCGCTCCCCAAGCTTGTGTTCACGAGTTCCGTGAGCGTCTATGGCCCCAGGATGACGGACCCTCCTCCCCGAACGGTGGACGACCCCGTGAATCCCACCGACCACTACTCCAGCCACAAGGTCGAATGCGAGCGGATGCTGCGGGCGAGTCTGCTTCCCTGGACCATCCTGCGCGTCGCGGCCGTATCCGTCTCGGACGTGAACGCGAGCATGGACCCGATCATCTTTGCAATTCCCCTGGACCAGCGCATCGAGTTCGTCCACTCCAAAGACGTGGCCCGGGCCTGCGTCAACAGCCTCTGTGTGGATGCCGCCCGCAGGATCCTGCAGGTGGGAGGGGGCGAGGGGGGCCAACTGCTGCAGCGGGATTTTTTGAAAGGGCTCCTGGAGACAAGCGGACTCGGCATGTTGCCGGAATCCGCCTTCCTCGTCCCGGAGAAGGATTCCGACTGGTTCTACACGGACTACATGGATACCCGGGAAGCCCAGGCCCTGCTGCATTACCAGGTCTATACCTTCAACGACTACCTCGAGGAACTCGGGAAAAAACTCGGCTGGAGAAAGGCACTGGCCCGATGCCTCGGCCCGGCCCTTCGCCTCTATTATTCTTCGAAATCCCCCTACGTTCGTGCTTACTGGAAGAGAAAACTCGGCCTCGTAGGCCCCGGTTAGGCAGGCAAGGCCCTTCCCTCATCCAGACATACGCACCGGACCGGTCCGCTGTTGATTTCCCCGACGCACCGGTTGCAGTGATCGCAATCGGAAGCCTGCACGGCTCCCGTCTCCATCTTCCGGACGATATCCGGGTCCCGGATCGTCGCACGGCCGATCTGCACGAAATCAAAGCCCTCTTCCATCGCCTTTTCCATGCCGGCGAGGGAGCATACCCCCCCGATCAGCACGAGCGGTATCTTGACGGCGCCCCGCACCCGGCGGGCCTCTTCCAGCAGGAACAGCTCTTCAAAGGGATAGTACTGCACCAGGAACCTGCCGAACAGAAGCATGCCGATCTTGGGCAAAACGCCGTCCGCCGATCTCACAAACCCCATGATCGGCACCTTGCCCCGCAACATGTACAGGGGGGTTCTGCTGGTAAACCCGCAGCTCAGAACAAGGGCGCTCGCGCCCGCAGCCTCATAATACCCGGCGATCCGGATCGCGTCCTCGACCTCCACGCCCCCTTTGAACCCGTCTCGAAGGTTCATCTTGATCAAGATCGGGAAATCCGCCCCCACTCGTTCACGAACCCCCCTGATCACGGAGACAGGGAAACGAACACGGTTTTCCAGGTTTCCTCCGTACCTATCCTTTCTCCTGTTTGTCCAGGGGGAGAGAAATTGACTCAGAAGATAGCCATGGCCCGAGTGGAGTTCTACGGCGTCGAATCCCGCTTCCCGGGCCATCTCCGCAGCCCTGCCGAAATCCGACCTGACCGCATCCATGTCCTCCTCGGACATCTCCCGGCTGAAGGCCCTGCGATAGGTGCAGAACTTCCTCGACGGTCCCAGGGCCTTTTCCCCGGTGATACCCGGATCCGCGAAAAAGCCGCAATGCCCGAGCTGAATCGATGCCGCCGCGCCCTCCTCATGAACCGCTTTCGTTATCCGCGCCAGCATCGGGAGGATCTCCTCCCGCATCCACATCTCGTGTCCAAAGGCGAGCCCGCTCCGGGACACCCCGCAATAGGCCACCGTGGTCATCCCGACGCCTCCGGCGGCTACGGCCCTGTGATGTTCCAGGAGCGCCTCGGTAGGGCTTTCGTTCTGGCACATCCCCTCGAAACAGCCGGCACGGATGATCCGATTCCGTAGCTCGAGGCCGCCGATTTCAGCCTTGGAAAATACCCCGATTGTCCCGGTCGCTCCCATCTGCGCATCCCTCCGGTGTCCCACAGGGGCCCGAACCGACCCCCAATCTCATTCCCTTTATTTCATCTTTCGCCTCTGTCCTTCCCCTTGGATCCTTTCTTTCTCACAGCAATGACTTCCCGGATGTCGTCGCACACCCGCTTTTCCGGACAGGAACGGCAATCGGACGCACATTCGATGTCATACCCCCTGATCTTCCAATTCTCCTTCACGATCTCTTTCCCGATCTTCCGGATCTGTGCGGCAATCTTCTCAAGCCCCTGTACGACCTCCTTGCCGGTGGTGAGAAAAACGATCTCCATCGCCTCGACACGGGGTTCGGCGGACTTCACGATGGCCATCAGGGCCCTGCCCAGGGTCTCGAAGTCGAATCCCCTGTCCGCGGCCTCTTTGCCGACCCGGCTCCACACCCGATCCGGCGCGCTCTTGATCATGTAGCCTTCGATCTGGTCCGAAACATACTGATATTGGACCAGGGACTCGTGATCCTTGACCGAGAGGCCTCCACCTCCCATGATTAGAACCTGTCCAAAGGGCAGACTCTCTCCCGCCGATTCCGGGATATCCGGTCCAAGGAGGGTGATTCTCCCGTCTTCGATCAGGGAAGATCTGTCGGTCCAGAGGACAAATGCGCAGGAGCCGGCCAGCGGATTGCCAAGCTCGAGATAGGTGTCGCTCCGGAGGATAATACCCCGGTGGGCGTTGGGACCTACCCGGACGGGGAGGCCCCCGCTGATCCTTTCGGGCGCCCCGGGGCGGGAAAACACCTTCGCCTCCAGACCGTTCTCGTGCAACGCCTCCACATACTCCGCCACCTTCCGGATATAGGCATCGAAAACGGACATAGCCCCTCTTCCGCCGCTCAGACGAATCCGTGCCCCTCCAGGAACGTCACCACCTTATCCTTCACCTCGTCGATGCTCGTATACCGCTTGTCGAACAGATCGAGACCCACGTGAAGAAACGGTACGTCCAGTTCCCGGCATGTCTCGTGCATGATGCCCACAGTGGCGGCCCCGTCCTTGTGCCCCATGTGTCCGGGCCAGATCACGACATCCACCTTGTAGTCCCTGACGATTCTGCGGATGTCCTCGGAAAAATTCTCCGCCGTGCCCCGGGCCTGCCGAATCATCGGCGCGTCGACCAGATTGCGTTTTGCGAGATCGTAATAGATGGTTTCCTCGCTCGAGGTATCGATCAGCGAGTAGGGGAAATTGCCGAACATGTCGTTGACGATGACCGCCCCGAGTTCCTCTTCCAGCCAGGGCATGAACTCGAAGATCCAGCCGTACGGCATGATGTCGAACCAGAAGAGCCGGACCTTCTCCCGCCAGCCTTCCTTCGTCTGCGCCCCCGACCCCTTCCTGATCCGGTCTTCCGCAACCTTGATCAGCTGCTCGAACCAGGCGACACTCTTCGGGTTTCCCACATCGAAACACTGGCTGATCGCGAAACACTGGGCGCCGCCCATTTCCCATCCGTGCGGGCACGGCACGTTCTTTCTCACCTCCATGTATTCCTGCCAGATGGTGTACACCCGGTTCGACCGTTCGCAGACCTCGACCAGCCTGTCCATATCGAGTTTCGCGCCCGTGTGCCTTTCGATAAATCTCGTCATCTCCCTCAGCTCATCGGCAAAGTACCGGATCGCCCGCTCATCCGAGGTGTAGGGCGGATCGCAACTGTACAGGGGCACGTTCTTCCAGTTGCTGTTGTGCATCAGCACCTGATGCAGCATGGGGGCGCCGTCACACGGATAGATCAGGCCGAGGCAGCACGTGGGGATCGGCATCATGTTGTTCTCTATGTAGTAGATCGGCAGGCGGATCGCCGTACACAGGTCGCTCCCCAGCCCCATCTCCTCGGCCCCATCGATGTCCTCCAGGATGAACGGAGCGGAGGCGGCCAGGAAAGGGGTTTCCATCACCATGAACCAGGGAAGGCCCATGGACGTGAATATTTCCGGCGCGTTGCAGAAGTACCCCCCGATGAAGGGCTTGTCATTCTCCACTGCATCCACGACCCGCTCTTTCGCTTCGAGGAGAATCCTGAGCAGCCTCGCCGAAAGCTCGCCTTCCTCCGTCCCGAGGAGTTCCGCTGCCTCGAGATTGAGCTTGAACCAGTCCCTCTCTTCCTTGTATCGCCGGATGGATCTTTCCTTGATCTCTCTTGAAAGCGCCATTCGTTCCCTCCTCTACCCCTCGATGGTCTCGAGAAAGGCCTGCACCCGTGTCTTGATCTGCCCCTTTCCGCTCAGGATGTATTCCCGGTCGAGCTGGAGGAAGGGGATTTCCCCGTGCTCTCGAAGGTCATATTTGGTCATGTAGTGCTCCACGAGCCAGTTGTCGCAAAACTGAAGTCGCTCGCCGATGATTCCGTCCACTCTGAATTCCTCGGCCATCTTCCTCGTAAAGGCGATCCTCTCCGGTTGGTTCCCATACATCCTCGGGCAGGCAGGACGGCTCTGGACATAGAATCGGGCAAGGGCCCGGACCGGGTCCTCCTCGGACTCGTCCACGGGCACCCACATGAGCCGTGTCCCGTAGCAGGTCGAGTCCGTTACCACCAGTCCTCCCTGCTCTTCAATGATCCTCACGAATTCCGGGTCATCCAGCTCGCTGCCGAGGATCATGATCCGGGCCCGGTAATCCCCGCCGCCCTCGGCCTCCTCAAGGTCTTCCAACAGCTCTCCCAGGAGTTCCTTGTACATCTCCCTCGGAAGGCACGTGCCCGCTACCATGACGGCAAGGGTCTCTGCCCCTGTAATCGGAGGCCTCTCGCGCTTGCGGAACTCGTACAGTCTTCTCTGGAGCCCACGAATTTCATTCTGCAAATGGATGGCCCTTCTTATCGCGTCATCCGTGATTTCGATTCCCAGATGTTCTTCGAGTTGCTTTCGGAGAAGATTGATTTCGTCATAATACCAGGCGACCTGTCGTTCTCCCACCTTGCGGGGCAGGCTCATCACGGTCGAAAACCGGGTCGCTTGCACGTTTCGTATCCAGTTGTCATAGATACGCCGAACGTGATCGCAGGAGTTGATGCAGATGAGCGCATCCAGAAAGTCATACGCACCCCTCAGGGCCTGATTGAAGACATGGCGCGGAAAGGAACAGTTGATGGAGCTGAAAAACGCATCGGACAGCTCCGTACTGTCGCTCCCCGTCCCCCTCATGCGAAAGGGCAAATATCCGGCGGCCGCCAGTAGCTCTTCGGGAACCGTGGAGCAGAAATATCCGGCCGCCTTCCCTCCCCCGGCCAGCCAGGCCTCGAGGTGAGGGTTCATGATGCTCCCTGCAGCCTCGGCGCATTGTCGGAACGCGTTCGATTGCAGCCTTGTCTCCAACGGTTTACCCTCCCTCCTTCCCTCAGGAAGCTTGTCTTTCTCTTGTCACAGGCCGATTCGGTATGATACCCCTCCCCGAATACGACAATCACCCTCTATTATAAAAGAGCTGTAAAAAAATTGTAAAACGTCATTTTTTTCGTTGCCCGGCAGCCTGCCCATCGGTAATACTGGTTCCGTCCACATGCCACCGGCATTCTGCAGACCGGAAATGCCTGACGGGGCCTTTCATGGATCAGGAGATGGGAAAGGACGCCGGACAAGGAGGGCATCACATTGGAAAGCGGGATTCAATCCAAGGCATTCGAGACATTGTCCGATGCGGCCGGGACACTCGCGAATCCTTCTGTGGAGGAATGGAAGGAGGGGGGAGGCAAGGTGCTCGGCTACTTCTGCTCGTCCATGCCGGAGGAAATCATGACCGCCGCCGGCCTCCTCCCCTTTCGTATGCGGGCCACCGGCAGCACCGACACCGAGCTTTCCGATGCGTATCTGAGCAGCATCAATTGCAGCTTTACCAGGCACTGTTTGAATGCGGCCCTTTCCGGAGCACTCGACTTCCTGGACGGGCTCATCGTCCCGAACAGCTGCGACAATGTCCGGCGTATCTATGATCACTGGATACGTCTCATGCGGACGCCTTTCGTCCAAATGATCAGCCTTCCGAGAAAGGCGGGCGACGCCCAAGTCACCTGGTTCCGGGAGGAACTTGCGACACTCATGGCGCGGATGGAGGAGCATTTCGGGGTAGACATCTCGGAGGCACGCCTTTGGGAGGCGATTCGTCTCCACAACGAGACAAGGCGCCTCCTGAGAAGGCTCTATGACCTCAGGAAGGCCGTGGCCCCGCCGATCACCGGGGCCGAAACCCTGGCCGTAACGGTGGCCGGCACCGCAATGCCGAAGGCGGCGTACAATCGGCTGCTCTCCGAGCTGCTCGACGACCTCGCCGGGCACGATGGGCACACCGATTATCGCGCAAGGCTCATGGTCATGGGCGGCGAACTGGACGACCCGGGCTACCTGGAGGTCATCGAGGGTCAGGGCGCCCTCGTGGTCACCGACTCCCTCTGTTTCGGCTCCCGAATCTTCTGGAAGAACGTGGATGAAGGCGTGGACGACCCCTTGACCGCCCTTGCCCGCTTTTATGTGGCCGATCGCCCTTCCTGTCCCCGCGTGTTCGGCCAATACGAGCAGAGGGCCGCATTCGTCAGGGAGATGATCCGGGACTTCCATGTGGACGGCGTCATCCTGGAACGGCTCGCCTTCTGCGACCTGTGGGGATTTGAACAGTTCACGATCAAGAATGACTTCCAGGACTGGGGCATCCCCCTGATGATGCTGGACAGGGAATACGCCCTGAGCGCAACCGGCCAGCTCAGAACCAGGGTACAGGCATTTCTGGAAACCATCGGGGAGGGCGGGAATGGACCCGAAGGATGAGAAACGGCTCGAGCGCGTCTTCGAGGAAATCGCCACCTACGAGGCGATCATCCAGATGCTCGAGGAAAACCCCACCGACTTGAGCCACCTTCATCTGCCGCTGGCCAGGAACGTCCTCCGGCAGCACAAGAGAACCGTGGAATGTATCGAAAAGGGTGAGCCCCTCGCAGCCTCCTATTTCACCAACGCGCCCGAGATCTTCACGGCCATGGATATCCACTGGTTTCATTTGATCGCCCAATCCTTCGGGGGAGGCATGGAAAACCCCCACATGATGGAAGACCTCGAGGGCGTAGACAGACTCGCGGTGGCTTCCGACGTTTGTACCCTCCTTCGGCTCGGGCTGTACTACCTGGATGCCGGCGTGCTGCCCCGGCCCACCATGATCATCCCCTTGCTCGAGCCGTGCGACGGCGTGATCGGCCTGCACGAGGCGTTGCGCCGCCACAGGGAGTGGCGCGACATCCCGGCCTTCGCGCCCGATCCTCCGTACCACGGCGACAAGAGAAGTATAGGCTACTACGCAGACGAATTGAGGCGCCTGGTCTCCTTTCTAGAGGAACAGACCGGAAAAAGGCTCGACATGGACCGGTTGCGGGAGGTCACCGAGGAGACGAACCGGCAGTATGCGCTCTGGGCCGAATACAACGAACTGAGACGCTCGGTGCCTTGTCCGCACAACCATGTTCTGGCCATGGCCTGCTTCGCCCTCGTACAGACCGCGGGATCCGGGGATCCGGCACACACCCTCTGGTATCAGGCCCTGATCGAGGATGGGGAAAAACGCGTACGGGAGGCCAACCCGGAAACGCCGAACCAGAAGATTCGCATGCTCTGGTACGATGTCCAGCCGATCTGGTTCAACGACCTGGCCCCGTGGATGGAACAGGAGTGGGGGGTATGCGTGGTCCTGTGCATGTTCAGTTACGCGCCGTACACCATGATAGACACATCGAGCGAGAAGGCCCTTTTCGAGGGATTGGCCAAGAGGAATCTCATCGACCCGCCCATGGTCAGGCAGGCAAGGGGCGTGGCGGACAACTTCCTGTCGGACATCGAGCGTATCGTCAGGGACTACAAGATCGACTGTGTCGTGGTGCCGGGCCACATGGGCCATAAGGACGGATCGGCCAGCATCAGCCTCATGCGGGAAAAATGCCGCGACATCGACGTCCCATTCCTCTACATCGGGTGCGACCAGTTCGACAGGCGATATACGACCATCGATGAAATAAAGGATAAACTTTCCCAGTTCTTCGAGACCATGGAGCTCGGATGAACGGGGGGGAGGCCTCTTCCGCATCCCCTGAAAGCGACAGGGCCGGCCGACACCGCGATGGAGCGATGTCGACCGGCCCTGTTTTCCCTCGTACGCTGTCCTTCTCAGCCGCGGATCGAAATCGCGGCATTGGTAATCACCGGCGTGTCTCTCTCCTTGGTCTTCGCAGAGATGAGGATTTTATCCCCTTCCTTCCACATGGACGTGACGATCGTCTCTCCGGGGAACACGACCCCGGAAAACCGCGCCTGATAGCGCCCGACCTTCGTCGTGTCCCCATCCAGCACGGTGTCCACCACGGCCTTGCACACCACACCGTAGGAACAAAGCCCGTGCAGGATGGGCCTGTCGAAGCCGCCCATCTTGGCGAATTCCGGATCCGCGTGCAGGGGATTCTTGTCCCCGGTCAGCCTGTAGAGCAAGGCCTGCTGGGGCAAGGTCGCTGACTCCTTCTGGTAATCGGGCGCCCGGTCCGGGGCCTCGTTGCCCGGCTTCGGTCCGCTTTCCCCGCCGAATCCGCCCTCTCCCCGCGCGAAGATGGAGAAGCGGTTCACGAAAAGGACATCCCCCCCTTCCTCCGCCGTTTCGACCTCGAGAATGATGAGGGCTGCCTTCCCCTTGTCATAGATATTCGCTATCCGGCTCTTGTGAACCACCTTGGCCTGTGTCGGAATCGTCTTCTTGATCTCCAGGTCCTGTTCCCCGTGCAGCACCAGGGCAAAGTTGATGTCCATGCCCGGCACCCCTGCCATCCCGGGCAGCGCTCCGGATACGGGAATCACCCCATAGCTGGGCAAAACCTTGAGATTTCCTTCATATGTGTAGGCGAGTTCATTCGGATCCGTGGGGGGGACACCCGCGCCCACTCCAAGATGATACAGGATTACATCATCCTGGCCCCACTCTCCCTTCGCTTCCGGCATTTCATAGCCTACGGCCTTTCCAGGATCAACCGGCATCTCTCTCTCCTTCTCTTGTCTGCTATCCATCTGGTTCACTGGGCTCAATCCAACGGATTAAGCAGTATAGGGAACCGGGAGCCCCTCTGTCAATAGGTCCACCGCATTCGTGCAGTAGAAACGCCCTCGCCCGAGGCTTGGATTCCCGGCATGGATCGTCTATCATCATGTCCCACGCCTTGAAAAAGCGGCTCTCGGAGGCTGATCAAGAAGTTGCAGATCAAGGCGGGCACCCTTTGCGCGGGATAGCGGAATGGGAAGCCACATCCCCTGGAAGACAGGGGGATGGAAAGGTGGAGAATGACCGCAACCGGAGACAAGCGATCCGCGAATCCATGCTGGCCCACATCCATCACCCGCATAGAACCCGACCGTATCGAGATTGCGGGTACCCCCATTGGAGAACTCATCGGCAGGACAACAATCCCCGAGGCGGTCCATCTGCTCATCCGCGGGGCATTCCCCGAGCCTCACAAAATCGAGGAGATCTCATGGGCCTTTTTTCAAGGGTCCACCCTCCCCCTGCCGGCCGTTAGAGCCCTTCCCGGGGAAGAAGTCTCCAGGATTCTTGCGAGACGCCTCCTCGCGGATAAAGCTCTCTCCAAAAGACGTACAGAACAGCGGACCGGCGGCGAATGCGGAATCACCGCCTTCTGCCTCGGCCGTATCTTTCGCTCGATCGGCTCCATCCTCGGAACGTTGCATGCATGGAAGGACGCCGACCCGGAAGAGCCGTTTTCACATCATCTCTATCGCATATTCAGCGGAAAATCCCGCGTTCGCGAACCGGAGGCCGGACTGCTCGAGGCGATGACGGTAGCCTGCATCGATCACGGCCTGACACCTCCTTCCACGCAGGTCTGCAGGATCGCCGCTTCCGTACGGTCGCCTTACGAGGTCGCACTGACGCAGGGCATAGCATGCATCAGCGCCATTCACGGCGGCGCCAGCGCACGGGCCGCCGAATTCTTTCTTCCCTTTCAGCGGCAGCGCGGGAAAGCGCCTCTCAACCCCTCCCTTCTTCTTGAAGCCATGACGCAGGAGCTCCTGAATTGCGGCAAGCGCGTTCCGGGCCTGGGCCACCGTTTTCACGCGACGGATCCCCGATGGGAGGCACTCCACCGTGAAGCGGACAGGGCGGGCATCGCCGCCACCTGTGTTCAGGCATTGACGCTTGCGCCGGCCGCCCTCGCCCGGATCGCCGGGCCCCACCTCCCGGTCAATGTGGACGGCGCGATCGGCGCAATCATCGCGGACATGGGCCTCCGGCCCGCCGCGGCAACCCTCACATTCATCCTCGGGCGGGTCGCGGGCCTCTCCGCCCACTATTTCGAAGAGGTCGGGTCTTTCCCGCCGATGAGGCGCATCAACTTTGAGAAGGCCGTCTACAGAGGCGGGTAGCCGGCCCTTTCAGGGGGTCTATTCCTCCCGCACCCGGGACACCTTTTCGCGATATGTTTCGGGATCCAGCACGATGAAGGTTGCCTCGCCGTCCGCAACAAGCCGTTCGCCGGCGTGCATGGTCCCCCGCGCTACGATCATTCTGCCCTCCGTCTTGTATACCCTGCCTTTCATGCGCAGCTCCCTCTCAAGCGGACAGGGGCTCCTGTACCGCACCTTCAGCTTCGCTGTCATACCCGCCCTTCCGGTCAGCGACTGCGTCAGCCCCAACAGCTCGTCGAAGGCGGCCGCCACGAACCCGCCGTGCACAACTCCCGGCCCTCCCTCGTAAGCAGCCGAAAACACCACCTTCCCCACAAGCGCGTCATCGCCTTCCTTGTACAATCGCACCGGAGGGGCGACAGGATTCGCCGCGCCGGCTACGGGGCTGAAATCCCTCAGATCCCCGTAATGGTATCCACCATCGTCTTGTCGTATCTCTTCTTCCAGGCTTCCCCCCATCCGCCTCTCCCGCCTCGGCTCCCCTTTCAGCCTTTCTACGTAGGCCTCCACCGCCTCCGCCGCCTCGAGAAAAACCTCATCTGGGGCTTCCCCCCTGACGAGTTCAATACACAACCCCCGCAACGCCACCGCCAGCCGCCGCCGATGCTTTCGACTGCTTCGCCCATCTGCTTTTCCACCCATCCGCGACTCTCCTCTCCTCCCACTCCAGCAAAACGGGGCAAAGACGAAAACCGCCCTGCCGCGAAAGACACCACCACACCCCCTCGCCGTCAGCTGAGAATAAAACCGTCCTTGATCGCTTCCAGGGTCTCGAAATGCGGGGTCAGATGCCTGTCCAGATCCTCAACGGTCCATGCATCCTCATTCTCGAATTTCTTTCCCAGTGTCGGCGAATTCACGATCGTTACTTCCTTCCCCCATACCAGCAATACGTAGCCCGATATCCTGGCGGCCATTGGGGAAGCAAGATACGCAACGAGGGGAGCAACATTTTCCGGCGCGAAGGCGTGGAACCCTTCCGCCGGTTTGGCGAACATCTCGCCCGTAAGCCCGCTCTCGGTCATCGTGGTCAGGGCCCGCGGGCAGATCGCGTTGGCCGTCACGCCGTACTTCGCCATGGCATTCGCAGCGACCAGTGTCAAGGCAGTGATCCCGGCCTTCGCCGCCGCATAGTTGGGCTGCCCCGTAGACCCGAACAGAAAGGCCTCGGAAGAGGTGCTGATCAAGCGCCCGTAAATCGGCGCACCCTTCGCCTTCGATTGATCCCGCCAGTACTCCGTCGACATGCGCATGAAGTTGAAGTGCCCCTTCAGATGCACCCGGATAACCGAATCGAACTCCTCCTCGGTCATCTTGAAGATCATCCTGTCCCGGCAGAAGCCCGCGTTGTTCACTACTATGTTGAGATCGCCGAAGGTGTCGATCGCCTTCTTCACCACGGACTTCACGTCATCCCAATCGCCCACATCACCGAAGGCGGCCGCGGCTTCCCCCCCCGCCTTTCTGATTTCGTCGACAACCCCATGTGCCGGTTCCTCCGATGAACCGCTGCCATCGGCGCCAACACCGTAATCATTGACGATCACACGAGCCCCTTCCTTCGCCAGCGCGATTGCCTCCGCACGCCCGAGTCCCCGGCCCGCACCCGTTACGATCGCCACCTTCCCTTCCAGACTGTTTCCCATAGCAATCTCCTTCTCATCATGCTCAAGCCGACCGTAGACCATCATCACAACACTACTTTTACAATATATTTACACCTCTTTTACAATAGCAGGTGATTTATAGGTTATGATCTACTAATCATTACTTCTTCTTGTACGCGGTGTCAAGACAGACCCTATTCCCGCTTTCCAATGTCCCGCATGACTTTGCCGGACAAATTCTATATAATACATGCATGCTTGTCGTAGGGGCGAGAACATCCTTCGAAGCACCTGTTCAACAATCTCAATGGGGAGGAACGGACCGATGAGAGAAGCTGTGATCGTTGAGGCTTGTCGTACGCCCATCGGAAGAGGATACCCGATCAAGGGGTGGCTGAGTGGTTTTCACTCCGCGGAGGTTCTTTCTTTCGCCTTGAACGGCGCCATCGAACGAGCAGGCCTGAGCCGAGGCGACATCGAACAGGTCATTAGCGGAACCGTTACGCAGGCGGGCGAACAGTCGGGCAACAACGCTCGCTTTGCATGGCTGCTCAAGGGCGATCACTATGAGGTACCGGCCACCACCGTTGACTGCCAGTGCGGCTCGGCCCAGCAGGCCCTTCATATGATCAACGCCTTCGTGAATGCCGGAGCCATTGATGTGGGCCTCGCAAGCGGCTTGGAGATGATGAGCCATGTGAGTCTGGGCAAGAATGTCGGTGAGGGGTGCGGCTTCTTCATCCCGCCCAACTTTCCTTATGACATGCCCCTGGATCAATTTGAAGCTGTCGTCCGCATATGCAGGAACCGCGGCATCACCCGGGAAGAACTGGATCGATTCGGCGTTTGGTCTCAGGAAAAGGCGATCGCCGCGACCGAGGCGGGCTATTTCAAAAAGGAGATTATCCCCATTGAAGCCCCTGTTCTCGGTGAGGACGGACAGCCAACCGGGGAAACCCGCCTCGTTGACAGGGACCAGGGTCTGCGCGCGAGCACCTTTGAAAAGCTCTCCCAGCTGCGCGCCGTCGATTCGGCAGGATTCACAACCGCGGCCACATCCTCCCAGCTCTCGGACGGTGCTTCCGCCGTACTCGTCATGACCCGTGAAAAGGCAAAGCAGTTCGGCTTGAAGCCCAGGGCGCGCATCATTACCGGTGTCATCGTGGGGGCCGATCCCTACTACCTGCTCGACGGCCCGGTAGACGCCACTCATGCGCTTCTGAAGAAATCCGGCATGAGCCTCAACGACATCGACATCTATGAAGTCAACGAGGCCTTTGCCGGCGTTGTCCTCTCCTGGTGCAAGATCTTTGAACCGGACATGGATAAGTTGAATATCAACGGGGGAGCCATCGCGATCGGCCATCCCGTCGGGTCAACGGGCACACGTATGATCACCACGGCATTGCATCTGATGGAGCGGTTGGACAAGAGCACCGCGCTCTGCACCATGTGCTGCGGATCGGCGGTGGCGACGGGCACCATTATCGAGAGACTCTAAGGGCCCGTTGAAAAAGTGGCTCTTGGAGGCGGACAACACGCTCCGCCTGGCGGTGATCCATGTAAGGATGAACGAACATCGTCCACCGCCGCCGGGAAACGGGGGGCTTACCGCGCCTCCCCCGCAACAAACGCCGCGGGCGGGACTTTTGTGGCAACCGACTAAACCACTTTCGTTTTCCTGCCCGCCCAGTACTTGTCCCGGATTTTGCGCTTGTACACCTTGCCGTTGATGTCTCGCGGCAGCGCATCCACGAAATCCACGCTTTTCGGCTTCTTGATCTTCGACAGACGCTCTTCGCACCACCGGATGATCTCCTCCGCAGTGGCCTTCGTTCCCTCCTTGAGCTGCACTACCGCCTTGATCGCCTCCCCCCATTTCTCATCCGGGACGCCGAAGACCACCACATCGAGAACAGCGGGATGGCTGAAGATCGTGTTTTCGATCTCGGCAGGGTAGATGTTCACACCGCCTGAAATGATCATATCGCTCTTGCGGTCCACGATGAAAAGATACCCGTCCTCATCGAGGTATCCCATGTCCCCCATCGTGAAGAATCCTTCGATATAGGCATCTTCCGTCTTTTTCGCGTCCTTGTGATATTCAAAGCCGAAGGCGCCCGCCTTCATGTAGATGGTTCCGATCTCCTTCGGAGGCAACTCTTTCCCGTCGTCATCGTAGATTCTCACCTCCGCCATGGGCCAGGGCCTTCCCACGCTTCCCGGCTTCCTCCGCCATTCCTCGTCCGTGATCATGGTCCCGCCCCCTTCGGATCCGCCGTAATACTCCCACACCACCCCTTTTCCGAAGTAGTCCATAATTTTCCACTTCACCTCCGTGGGGCATGGCGCCGCCGCATGCATGACCTTCCGCAGGCTGCTCATATCGTATTTTCTGCGCGTTTCCTCGGGCAGGTCCAGGATGCGGATGAACATGGCGGGAACCATGTGTGCGGTATTCACCTTGTAGTCCTGGATCATCTTCAGGGCATCCTCGGCCTTGAAGCCCTTGTCCACGGGGAGGATCACAACGCTCGCTCCCATCACGGTATTCATGTAAGCGTGCATCATCGGAGCGCCGTGGTACAACGCTCCGAACACGCCGTGCGTATCTTCCGGACGATACCCCCAGAAATCGGCCAGGTATTCCCGCATGGCCAGGACCACATCCCTGCTCATCCCCTTCCGGATCACTCCCTTGGGCCGACCCGTGGTCCCGGCCGTATAGTTCATCAATGTCGCCCCGTGAACGTGGGGAATGTCCACCGGCTCCTGATCATCGGGATCATCGAGAAGGCTGGAGAACGATTGAAACCAGTCCCCGGATCGTCCCTTCTCCGAAATGCAGAATACCCTGCCCTTCACCGCCTGCGGCAACTCCCCGCGCCTCCCCTCCAGGACGGCGACTCGTTCTTCATCAAGAAACAGGGCCTTGGCGTCCGAGTCGCCGATGATGTAGTTCACTTCGTCAAACTTGTACCGGTAATTGAGGGGGACCAACGAAAATCCGAATTTGTCCGCCACCATGAGCATGGCATACCACTGGACCGAGTTCCTTGCCATGATGCAGAAGCGGTCTCCTTCCTCCATCCCCATTCGTCGCAATCGGTTGCCCACGATCGTTACGAAGCGGTCCAGTTCGGCGAAGGTCATCCGCTCCGTCCCGCATGAGACAGCCATTCTGTCCGGCTGGAGCTTCGCGATCTTGCTGAAAATCCTCTCCATCGTCTCCATCCTCTTCCCCGCCGTGCGGACGCCTCCGTCGTACACCGCGGAATCAGAAGCGTGTAGTTATGGTCCCTCCGAAATTGATCACATGTCCGCCCAGTTCGACAGGCCCGTAAAATGGATCTTGGTCGTTGCTGATATGCCTGCCGTGGAGTGCGTGATACTGAAAATATACCTCGATGCTGCTCAGAATCCTCCCTTGCATACTCGAGAAATCGATCTGAAACCCTGTGGAGACAACATCCTTGTCCGTATCGAAGATATTGTCGCCTTTGTCCGTCGACTTCACGGGCGTCGGCTCGAAATAGTATCCCGCCCGCAAGGCAATGAGCGTCATCCAACTGAGCCACCGGCTTCTGAAACGCGGGTCGAAGGCGTATTCCACACCGAACCTCGGAACGACGGTGTCTTCAAAGGGGATCTGAGGCTTTACATCGTCGTAGGTCACGTATCGCGAGTAATTCTTCCATGTCACGTCCAAGGCCAGGGAAAGCCCCTGCATGGGCAGACCCGCCAGCCCTACCGTAATCTGCTCCGGCTGGAAGCCGACGATGCTGGAAAGATAGGTGTTGATGAAGTCGGGCCAACCGATATTCAACGGCCTGCCGGGCACATTCGGATCCTCCAGACCGAGATTGACGATCAGAGGCCCTCTCGCATGGTGCGATTTGCTCTCGTCCCGCCAGCACACACCGAGGGAGAGCCTGTCCCGGAGGGGCTTGACCGGCGGCTTGAAAAACAAGCCAACGGTGGGCACGACCACGATCCTGGCCTGCGACCAGATGCTGAGCCGCGACCCGAGAACCTCATCCGGCTCCCATCCCGGCAGGGGAATCGTGCCCATGTAGTTCATGGCGGAAAAGACTTCCTGTCTCGAGTAGGTCTTCTGGCTCATGAAGGCCCCCGCCCCCAGGGACAGCCAGGGGGTAACCTCGAACCCGACCGATGCCACCATGCCCATCAGGGTAAACCCCTCATCGTATCGGAAGAAATGCGGCCGGTACGGTTCAGGCCCCACATCATAGGTCATCAACTCCGGATAGGTGAGCCAGAAGACCAGCCCGAAGGCGAACCTCCTGAACCATGGATAGGCAGTGACCAGGCTGGCAACATCCAGGCTGCTCGCGATCCCTATGATGAACCCCTTGTTGGCCCGTTGGCCCGCGATCTTGGCCGGCAGGTCGTTGTCGTAGCGGTAGGGAGCGCCCTGTATGTCCGCCTTCGCATGCTGTTTCGCGTAGAAGCCGCCGAAGGACATCTCCACGATCCCTTTGATCTGGGTCAGCCCGGCCGGGTTATAGTAGGCGGCGGAAAAATCGTCCGCAACCGCGGTAAACGCCTGGCCCATGGCGATCGACTTGGCGCTTGCCCCGTACTCGTCGAGGATCTGCCCTGTTTGCGCGTCCGCATTCTGCGCCGCCGCGAGCCACAAGATCAGCAAAAACCCGATGGCTGCCCACTTCCTGCGCATCCCTTTTCCCATCCTCACAGCTCGATGCCGATGGTGATGCCCCCGCTGTACACCTCCCCCCCTGACCACATTTCGCCGAACAAGGGATCCTGCCGGTTGTTCAGGTACCGCTCGTTGAGAAGATGCAGCTGGAAGTACCCCTGTATCCGGAAGATATCCAGGCTCTTCATCAGGTAATCCAGGCGAAAGCCGAAGGAGACCACGTTCTTGTCGGAGTCCAGGATGTTCATCTCTCCGTTCATGTCCGGAACAGGCGAAGGCTCATAATAATACCCGGACATGAGCGTGATCTTCCGGAATTTTTTGAAGAACGCCTTCTTCGAACGAGGTTCGAAAAAATACTCGATCCCCACCCCGGGGCTCCATGTATCGTGGAAACGCGGTTCAGGCGGCAGGGCCCAGAAGAACTTGAAGGCCGAATAATCCTTCCAGGTCACATCCGCCGAGATCCTCAACCTCCTCACAGGCCGCACGGCCAGCCCAATCGCGATCTGGGCGGGATTGTACCCGATATAGTCAACGGAAAATGCCTTTAACGGCACCAGAAGAAACTTACTCCCCGGGGTGCCCGGCTCGCCCGTATTCGGGTCCGTAAACGGGCATTCACCGTCTACGGGGCAGACGTACGTAATATCATTGCTGGACTTCCCCGTTCCGTAATACCCGGAAATTTCCCTTCGATACACGACGCCCAGCGATATCCTCTCCTGCCATCCCTGGATCGGAGGGCGCACAAGGAGCCCCAGCACGTATTCGGTGTAGAGCTTCACCTCTGTTTTCAGCCTTAGCCGGAACCCGGTATCGCCTGGTACATTCAACAAGGAGTAAAGGTCGACGTAGTTCTGCTCCGTGTTCTGGAAGGTGTCCATCCGAATGAGAACGCCACCTCCCAATGAAAACCAGTCCGTCACCTTGTAGGCGATGGAAGTGGCCGAATTGAGCAGGCAGTAGCTGTAGTTGTATCGAAGGTGATAGGGGTCCTGTTTCCGTTGCGGATTCCAGAATCGATTGATATCGGGAACCGTATAGAACATCACGGCCCCGAAGGCGATGTTGCGCAAGAACCCCGGGGGGTCGTTGAAAACCCCGATATGCGAAAAGTTCGATGCGATCCCCAGCCAGATTCCGCCCGTGCTTACGTCCGAATCCCGGCTCGGGTCTCGTTGCTCGAGAAGATACATCGGCTTGTACGGGTTGCCGTCGTTGTCCAGCACCTTGATATAGACCTGCGGCTTACTGTACAGGTACCCGACGTCGAGCACGAAGGGCGATTCGATCTGGGTCAGCCCGGCCGGATTGTAATATGCGGCGGAGGCATCGTCGGCCACGGCCGCAAAGGCCTTTCCCAGGGCGATCGCCCGAGGCCCCGCCCCGATATCGTCGAAGAAGAGAGGAGTCTGTCCTGCCGCCCTGGTCGGGCATATCATGCAGAAGGCAACCAGGAGCGCTATCCCTGCTATCTTGCCCTTTACAAGTTCGACTCCTGTCGCCTCTCGCTTCCCAAGAGTCCGTCGAGAAGCGGTTTCACGAGCAGGCCGCTTGAAAAACCCGGAGTGCGAGGTCTGCGAAATGCCTTGCCCCGAGGCGGACCTGCCACTGCATCGCAGTGCAACGGGGTGAGCGTAACCCACCAGATGGGTGCTTTTCAACGGCTTGGTGGCGGCGGGACAACAACGGTTCAGTATGATCAGTCGACTCCCGCAGAAGAAGGTTTAAATTGCGCAAAACCGAGTCGATACGATGCGTACAGTGTTCCGTCTCACGACCTGACCGGTCGTTCGGTGCTCCCTCGATAGCACCCTTCACGCCGCCTTGTCAATAAAAAATTTCGCATTTTTGATGTAAAGGATATAATTTGCCATATAAGCGTAAAACACCTCGTACCTCTCCCTTGTCGTTGATCCTTTCCTGTTCACGGAGTGCCGACTGTTTCTTGACAAGAATCTACTATTGGCGTTACAAGAGATAGACAGAATCATTGTAGCTTCCCCTGCAGCATGCACAACTACTGTTACACAGTGAGAGGGACACCATCCATGGATCTCGAATTCACAGCGGAAGAAGAGGACTTTCGCCAAGAGGTGCGAACCTGGATCGAGGAGAACCTTCCCAAGGACTACGATCCGGATGAATACTTCAGCACGCCGGACGTGGACAAGAAGGTTGAGATTGCCCTCGCCTGGCAGAAGAGGCTCTACGAAGGGGGGTGGACGGGCCTGAACTGGCCCAAGGAATACGGGGGCCGCGGCGCTACCGTCATCGAACAACATATCTTCAACGAGGAATTGGGCCGTGCGAGGGCTCCCATGGCTGCGATCAATTTCATCGGTGTTGCCATGGTCGGTCCCACATTGATCCACTGGGGGACTGAAGAGCAGAAGAAGCGCTATCTCCCCAAGATACTCAGCTCGGAAGAAATATGGTGTCAGGGGTTTTCGGAGCCGGGCGCCGGCTCCGACCTCGCCGCCCTGTCCACGCAGGCCGTGGAGGAAGGGGACCATTATGTTATCAACGGTCAGAAGACGTGGACGAGTATGGCCCACTACTCCCATTTCATGTACCTGCTGGCGCGAACCAACAAGGACGTGAAAAAGCACAAGGGCCTTTCCGCGTTTGCCGTGGACATGAAATCTCCCGGCATCACGGTCCGTCCCCTGGTCCAGCTCACGGGAGATTCGGATTTCAATGAGGTCTTTTTCGAGGACGTGCGGGTTCCGAAGGAGCAGATGATCGGGCCCCGGGACCAGGGGTGGGACGTGGCAATCACCACCTTGATGTATGAGAGGGCGGGCATGGGCGCGGGCATGGAGTTCGAGCACGCCCTCAACCAGCTCGTATCTCTTGCCAAGAAGACGACCCGCGGGGGGATCAGCGCATCACGGGACCCCTGGGTGCGACAGCAGATCGCACAATTCATCATCGAGTGGAACGCGGTCAAATTGACCGATCTGCGCGCCCTCAGCAAGCAGATCAGCGGCGAGCCCCCGGGTTGGGAAGGGTCGATCTGCAAACTGGGCAGCAGTTACATGAACCTGCGGATGACCGCCTTCGCAATGGAGTTGCTCGGCCCGTACGGCCAGCTCACCCGCGACTGCCCCTTGTCCGTCGATCAGGGAGCGTGGCTCAAACAGGCATTGATGGCGCGGGCCTTCACGATCGGCGGCGGCACCTCGGAAATTCAGCGCAGCATTTTGGCGACCCGCGCGCTCGGCCTCCCCCGAAAATAGTTGGAACGAGAGGGCATTATGCACTTCGATTTTACGGAAGAACAAAGACTTTTTCGCGACGCCTCACGCAAATTTCTCGATGCGGAGTGTCCCGTAACTTTCGTACGAAGGATGATGGAGGAGGAGAAGCCTTTCGATGCGGCCTTCTGGAAGAAGCTCACGGAGCTTGGCTGGACCGGCATGCTCATCCCCGAGACCTACGGCGGCGTCGAGGGTACGCTCACGGACATGATCGTCGTGGCCGAGGAAATCGGCCGCGCCGTGATGCCCGGCCCCTTCTACGCCACAGCCGTCACCGGGGCGGAGATCCTCAGCCTGGCCGGAAACGCGGGACAGAAGGACCACTACCTGTCCAGGGTTGCTGAAGGAGACCACCTGATGACCCTGGCCGTTCTCGAATCGGAGGCGGGTTTGCAGAGCAGCCGCATCTCCGCCTTTGCGGAACGCGGCCGGGGAGGCTTCACCTTGAACGGGGAAAAACGCTTCGTACCGGACGCGCACACCTCCGACACGATCATCGTGGCGGCCCGGACCTGTCACGGCACGATACGGGACCGGGGTATTTCCCTGTTTCTCGTGGATCGAGCGGCGGAGGGGATGCGCATCGAGCAGATGCCTTCGGTGGACATGAGCCGCCGGATCTGCAGGGTGGTCATGGACAATGTGATCGTGGACGAGGACCGGCTGCTGGGTGAAATCGACGGGGGCTGGCCGATCATCGACAGGGCCATGGAACTCACCCACGTACCCATGTGCTGCGAACTGGTAGGCCTGGCGGAGAAGGCATTGGAAATGGTCGTCGAATACCTGAAGGTTCGTGTTCAATTCGACCGGCCCATCGGCACTTTCCAGGCCCTTCAGCACCGTTGCGCGGATCTCATGGTGGGCATGGAACTGGGCAAATCCCTGGCCTATTATGCCTGTTACGCCTCAGAAAAGGATCTGCCGGATGCCCCGGTCGCCCTTGCCATGGCCCAGGCCTACTGCTCCGAGATGGCCCGGCACACCATGAGCGAAGGGATCCAACTCTTCGGCGGGATCGGCTTTACCTGGGAACACGACCTGCACCTGTACCAGCGCCGCGCCATCTCCCTCTCCCTGAACATGGGCAGCACCGAGGAGCACAGGGAGCGGGTCGCCGAGGCCTTCATGGGCGGGTAAGGAGAAGGGGGGCGGCGCGCCGCCGCCTTTCCTATCTCAGGCGCGCGGAAATCTTCCCTTCCTGGGGGATGTAGTACGGCGAGGGGTACCACCAGTCACCCGGCTCCGCAATCCCATCCTCGATCAGGATATGCATCAGGTTGTACGGAATCGCCATCAGGCAAAGTCCGCCGGGATGGCCCGACGTCTGGTGGGCATGATAGAGGCCCTCTATGGGGCACCGATAGCGGCTGAGCTCTGGGATGGGCCTGCTCGTCCACCCCTGATCTTCGTCGTGGCGACTGCCGCACCACGTCCCCCCGATCAGGCCCGTATTCCTGAATTCGATCTCACGACCGGTGGCGCTCCAATGATGGATGATGTTCTCCTCATCCAGCCCGTCATACATCCGGCTGAAGGCCTCGATCATGTATGCATCCATTTCCTTCTTGTATCTATCGGGCGCATCTTCTCCTTCCCGATGGTAGTCCGGCGGAGTCACGTTCATCTCGAAGGCCGAAGTGACGTGACCTTTCGGATGATACCCCTGGCAGTCTGTCGGATCCCATCCCTGGGACGGCGTCTGAAACCACATGGCCCTCTCCGCAGGAACGGTGGGCTGGCCCTTTCGGCCGTCCACATCCCTTACATTCTCGTAATAGAGGTCCCGGTGGTCGCAGGGGTAGACTCCCGCGGTGGGATAGAGGTTGGGGCCGACACCCCGTCCTTCGGGAGGAGCCCCTCCCAGGGCGGAAAATTTCGGCTTGTAACGATAGGGTTTCTTCAGGAAAAAGGTGGACACATAGAGGGTGCCGTTCTTCAGGCTGATGTCCCGGATCTTCCGGATGACACCCGGGTCCAAGTGTTTCGGCCCCACCAGACTGAGAAATGTCTGATGGACATCGCAGGCGGAGATCACCGCCTTGTCCGCCCAAACCTTCCTCCCTCCGATTGCGGCGTTCTCCCTCAGTCGTACACCTACGGCCCGGCCGTCGTCGATGAGAATTTCATCAACCGGGCAGCAGGTTCGGACAACCGTCCCGTGGGCTACCGCGCACCGGTGAATGGCGTGGAAATATCCATGCAGCCCGCCGCGGGGAATGCTGATCTTCCCCGTGCTCGGAAAAGTCAGAAGCTGGACGCAGAGGACCGCCGGCACAGCCACACCCTCCCAATGGCCCGCCGCCCCTGAAGCCCATGCCGCAAAGGCCATGCAGGTCTTGAACCACTCCGTCTCGCAATGCTCATCCAGCAGGTCGAACATGGTCATCTGCCGCAGTTCCGGGGTCCAGATGTCCGGCTGGTACTTTTTGTACACCTGCATGTAGGGAACATTGTCGTCCGTCACCTCCACTTCAGGAGGATGCGGCGGGCACCAGAAAGCGGCGCGCATCAACTCCCGGGTAAAAGGCGGTACGCCGAACAACCCCTGTCTCTTATACACATCTCCG
>WFRX01000119.1 GCA_015486285.1 bacterium | reverse complement strand
TCTATCCTGCTTCCCGGCCCATCATCGCGTTCGAGCGGACTCGATGATGTTCATCAAACCCAGCAGCAGCCCGAGACAGACAAAGGCGCCCGGCGCCTGCACCATGAACCGAAACGGCTCGAAACCGGGCCACATGACCGCATGGCCGAAGATCGTCCCGTTGCCGAAAAGCTCCCGCAGGGATCCCAGGAAGGTCAAGGCCAGTGTATAGCCGATGCCGATGCCGAGCCCGTCGGCGGCGGACAACAAGACCGGATTCTTGCCCGCGAAGGCCTCGGCCCGCCCGAGGATGATACAGTTCACCACGATGAGGGGGATGAAGATTCCCAGGGCCTCGTACAACGGGTACGTGTAGGCCTGCATGACCAGCTCCGTGACCACCACGAAGGTGGCAATGACCACGATGTAGCAGGCAATCCGCACCTTGTTCGGAATGACGTTCCTCAACATGGAAACGATGACATTCGAGAAGACGAGAACGAAGGTGGCGGCCACCCCCATCCCAAGGCCGGTATCCGCGGCTTTGGTGACCGCCAGGGTCGGACACAGGCCCAGGACGAGTCGAAACGGGGGGATCTCCTCCCAGAGCCCTTTCTTGAATTCCTGTACCAGGCTGCCTGCCATCTCGTGTACTCCCCTGTTCTATGGTAAGCACGCGGCGTGTACCGTCCGCGTCCCGATATCGCCCGCTTTCTCAGCCCCGGGCGGCCGCGGTGGCCAGAATCGCTTCTTTGTGTTCGCGATAGAATTCCAAGGCCTGGGTCACCGCCGCACAAACCCCCCGGGACGAAATCGTGGCCCCGGAAACCGCATCGACCGCGCCGCCGTCCGCCTTCACCTTGACCGGCCCACTCAGCCCGAGTCCGGCAAAGCCCTGCCGGAAGACCTTCTCCCGGACACGGGCCCCGAGACCCGGCGTCTCCTTGAGGGTCGTGATTCCGATGCCGAGGAGCCGGTTCGCCTCCACATCGATCCCCACGATCACCCCGATGTCGCCCCCAAAGCCCTTACCCGTCACCTCGAACGCCACGGCCCAGAGTTTGCCGTCCTTGTACGCGGGAAAGAGATCCATTACGGACCCTTCGCCCGCCCCTTTTCCGGCGCCCTTCAGCGTAAGCTCCCGCACATCGTTCAGCGGATCGTTCTGGCTGCCCATCAGGACCTCATGGATCGCCGGCCCCTTCACATACTGGAGCAACTGTTTCTTCCGCTGCTCTTTGGTTCCCTGATTGACGCCCGCGAGCAGGAGGCCGCTCGCCCCCGTAATCGCGGCCAGGACAACAATCATTCGAAGGATTTCTCGCATCGCCTATTCCCTTCCTCTTGCCGTCGGTCGGATCTTGTCCAGAAGAGGGCCCGCCAGGCTCACCAGAAGAATCCCGAAGACAACGCCCGCATCGTAGTAGTGCCCATAGACCCGAATGGCCATGGCAAGCAGGCCCGCCCCAAACCCGTAGATCCACATGGCGATCGGCTGACTCGGCGAACTGGTCGAATCCGGCGCCAGAAAGAATGCGCCGAGCATGACGTTCCCGGCAAAGAGCATGACCAGCGGGTTCACCGATGCATCGGAGCCCGGGGGCAGAATGCGCGAGCCGAACAGCACACACCCCAGGAGCACGCCGCCGAGGAAACCGATGCTGACCTCCCACTTGATCAGGCGCAGGGCGCACAGGACCAGGCCTCCGATCAATACCAGCAGGCCCGCAGACCCGATCGGCCCGATGACGCCGCCCAGCATGACATCCTTCAGGGACACGGCGTCCACGTATCCCCCGCGCAACGCCGCCAGGGTCGAAAGCCCGGAGAAGCCCGGGAGGTTCGCCAGGGCGGCATCCGCGTCCATGTGCACCCCCCAGGAGATCCGGATCATGACCCATCCCACGAGCGTGGCATTCAACGGGTGAGACCCGATCCCGCCGTAGATCTGCTTGCCCACGATGATCGCGCAGAACGAACCGACCACCACGAGCCACCAGGGGGTCCCCGCGGGCAGCAACAGGGCCAGCAGCATCCCGGTCAATGCAGCGCTTCCGTCCCCGATCGTTACGGGCCGCCCCATGATCTTCTGCATCAGTGCTTCGGCCGTCATCGAGGAGGCGATGCACAGTCCGAGGACCGCCAACGCGCCCACCCGGTAGTGCATGACCCCGACGGCGGCGGCGGGCAGGAGGGCGGCCATGCCCAGGTACGAATTGCGGGCGATGCCGGCCCCGGAATGCCAGAAGGGCGCGACGGATACGGTCAACCTGTTCTCTTTCATGCCGATTGCCTCGCTAGCTCAGCTTTCTCCTGCTCCTTCTTCGCGAACTGGATGTACTGCAACAAGGGCCTGCGTGACGTGCAGACATACGCGCAAAGGCCGCATTCGATGCAGGACTCGAGATCGTATGCAAGGGCTTCGTCGATCCGGCCGAATTCGCAGTTGCGGGTCATCATGTTCACCGGGATTTTCATCGGACATACCTTGATGCATTGTCCGCACCCGATACACGGCGCGTCCTCGTAACCAAACAGGGTGGCGGCCTTCTGAAGAAAGAGGCCGTCCGTGCCCTTGGTAACGGGAGCGTCCGGGTCGAACTCCGCCACCCCCATCAAAGGCCCGCCCGTGAAGACCCTGTCCCGATCTTCAACAGCCAGCCCCATCTGTCCGAAAACCTTCGAAAACGGTGTGCCGAGGGGAACACGGACAACGACGGCGAGATCCCCGTCCCGACCCACGGTGAGGGTCTTGTCCAGCACCGGCATGCCTTCCCGAACCGCCCGGCAGGCCGCCATCGCCGTCTCGGCATTGATGAGGTAGATATCCTTCCGCGGTCTGCCGTCGTCGAGCCGGTACGCCCCGGTCGCCCGGGCCATCAGGAGTTCGGGATGCCCCGAAGGATAGCGACGCCCCATTTCCACGGTCTCTCCCGAAACCAGGCTCTTCTGGTCCCCGGAAACCGCGAAGACGAGACGACCGGCCCCGACCGCCTTCTGCAAAAGGGTGGCCCCTTCGATGACCTTTTCCGGGGCCTCCCGGAGAACGTGGCGCTGGGTCTGAAGGAGGGGCTCCGGGTCGGCGCACAAAACCATCAGCATCTCAGGAGGGTCCTCTTCCGCTCGCAGGGAGGCATACACGGCATTCGTGCCGTTCCCGCCCAGGGGGCTCACGCCCGCCTCACGAAGCCGCTCCCGGATCGTCTCGGCCGCCAGTTCGGCGATATCCTGCCCGATGGGCTGCAGGGTCTCGACCGCACCGGACGGATCTCCCTCGATCTCCACGGTGGCCGCCGCGATGCCCTCGTAGGTCACCCGCGTGGAGAGGGCCGCGACCCGGCCGGCCGCCGGGCTGTGAAAAAAGGCGTTCTCCGGCGCGTCCGACCGCCCGATGCATTGACCTCGTTCCACCTTCGCGTCCATACCCACGCACGCCTCCAGGGGCACGCCGCCGACCTGGGAAAGCGGCAGGACGAAGCGACCGGTCCCGGCAAACTCCTGGATCTCGGACATCACGCTCTTGTAGATGAGCCTTTTCATCTATGGGGTTCCTTGTGATTATGGGGAAGCCTTGGATCGCGCCGCCTACTTGTGACACCCGCGGCAATTCTTCGGATTCCTGCCCTTTTCCTCGTGACAACTCATGCAGGACTGGTAGGTATCGTCATCCTGGAAATCCTCGCCCTTCTGGTGGTAGGCTTGCATGATCGGAATATCGTTTTCCTGGTGGCAGGTCCTGCAGTTCTCTTTCTCTTCTTCGTCTCCATCATAATGATGGCAGACCGTGCAGTCGTCTTCCATGCGGGCCATGTGGGCGGCATGGTCGAAGACGACCAGGCCTCCCTTGCTGTTGTAGACGACGCGAACAGGCTCCTCGGGGGGGGGCTTCGCGTCGTAATAGCAGAACGACGCAACGCCGACGGCGAGGCTTGCAACGAGAAGGAGGACAGCGATTCGGTTCGACAGGGTCTTTCCCATGGTTCCTTCCTTACAACCGTATCATGAAAGCTCGAATAGGGAATGCCGGGCATTCCGGCGACGGATTCTCTGCTATGGCACGGAGGAAGTCAAGGGCGGTAGCAGGGTATGCGTTGCGCCGGCGCAAGCGTTCGCGAACCAAAAAATGAATGAACGCTCATTCGGAATCTTTATAACAAATCCCCTCCATTTCCGTCAAGGCACTTCAGGGTTCTCGAAGGGCGCCCCGTCCAGGTAAACACGCCCTTTTTCACCAACGGCATATCTTCCCCGGGCCAGCCACTCGAGGGTTTTCGGAAGGATCTTCCAGTCGCCGGTCCGTTTGAGCCGTTCCTGGTGTTCCGCCGCGATTCGATTCCACAGATCCCGCCCTTCAGGCCATGGGGGGCGGTCCGGCCGCACCCCATCCGGCAACTCCACCGGCACGGGCTCAGAGACCATCAGGATCTCTCCTCCGTCCACTTCCGCACGCACGATGTGGGTTGTGGCCCTCAGCACGCGCTCCCCCGCAAGGATGGCATCCCGCACCGCAAAGTCGCCGGTATACTTACGCCTGCCCCCCTCCAGGATGCGCAAATCCGCGGGATGCACGTTGACGATCCTCCCGGCAAAGGCGTTCAGGAGGGGGGCGGTCACGACACTCATGTACCCGGCCAGCACGATCGCATCGATCCCGTGAGGGGCCAGTGCGTCCAGGACGCGCCGGTCGTAATCGGGGCGCAGGGAGAGATCCCGCTTGGTCGCGTGTCCCCGGGAACGGTAAAAGGCCCGGATATCTTCCGTGACCAGCGGAAGCCCGCGGGACGATGCGATGCGGGCGGCGTTGCCGACCGGGTTGTCCGTAAAGACGAGGACAATCCGATAGGGGCACCCGCCCGGCGTCCGGGCGAGTTCATCCTGTTTCTCGAGAATCTTCACGAGGTTGGTACCGGATCCGGACATGAATCCGGCCACACGCATCGGCCGGTCGGGTCTCGGTGAGTAGAGAGGCTTCAGCATGGCCCGGCCCCCATTTTCCGGAGAGGTTCCACTCTTACTGAATCACCGTCAAAACGCAAGGCGTCCGCGCGTCATCCGCGGAACACCACATAACACAATATCTTGTATAACTTTCTACTTGACCACAATCCCTTCGTACACTATACTTCGTAATTCCCGACTATAGAACATCCTTGGCCATTCGTTGAAAGGAGGAGCTTCATGAGAATCATCTCGGTTGCAAACCAAAAGGGAGGATGCGGCAAGACGACGACAGCGATCAGCCTGTCCTCATCTTTGGCTTTGCGGGGCAAGAAGGTACTGCTCATCGATTGCGATCCCCAGGCACACGCCACCATCGGGCTGAACGTGAGCCCGTCGGAGCTGGAAAAGAACATCTACCACGTGCTCACACCCAAGGAGAGCGGGACGGTGGGCATCGAGGATGTGGTGCAGTACGTGAAAGAGAATTTCGACCTTGCCCCCTCGAGCGTGATTCTCAGCGCCCTCGAACAGGACCTCGCCGGGACACAAGGGCGGGAAAACAGGCTCAAGGACGCGATTCAGGCCCTTCAGACGGCTTACGACTATGTCCTCATCGACTGCCCTCCGAGTGTCGGCCTCCTCTGCATCAACGCCCTCCGGGCCTGTGACGAGGTCATCATCCCCATCGACATGAGCCTCTTTTCGCTCCGGGGGGTGGCCAAGCTCGTCGAGATCATCCTGCTGATCCAGGAGAAGCTCGACCACGAGGTGCGACCCCGCGCCCTGATCACCATGTACGACCACAGGACCCGCTACAGCAAACAAGTGCTTGCAAAAGTCAAGGAAACCTTCGGCGCCAATGTCTTCGAGTCCGCGATCCGGTACAACATCCGTCTCCGGGAAACCGTGGATCACGGCCTGCCCATCGGCGATTATGACAAGCACGCCATCGGATACAAAGACTATGAGAAACTCGCCGAGGAGGTCATTCGCGCCGAGGAGGAAATCCATATCCCCGGCCAGCGAATCGTGGAAACGGCCCTCGGCATTCTCCAGAACACGGAAGAATACATCGACTCCGTGAAGGAATCCGAGCCCGAGGAAGTGTGTACGAGCCACTTGGGGGCCGGGGATGGAGCCTATCAATGCGCTCCGTCCGTCCAGGAGGCGGTCGCCGAGGGGTTCCTCACAGAAACCGACGAGCACTGGTCGGATCCGGATCCGGAACGCGAATAGGGTGTCGGCAACGCATCAAGTGAACAGGCCGGCCGGCAGCGTCAACACCTGGACGCCGACCCTCTGAACCTTCTTGAGTCCTTCCCTGCCTTCCCCTGCACGGGAGTCGGCGATGGTCGGCATCACGAGGCCTTGTCTTGCTCCCAGGCATCCAGGATGAGTCCGGTCGCCATCTTGGCGGCCGTGCCGACCACCTGGGAGCAGTGTGTCAGCATGCCCTCCTTCATGGCCTCGTCGAATTCTTTCTCGTCCAGGAGGTCGTAGGTCCTGCCCATGAGAGACATCTGAACATCATAGCATCGGCAGGTGCCGAATCGTTCCACATACTTGTCATGCAGTTCCTTCACCATCAGATACGATCGCATCGGCGCGTACATGTCCTTGAAGTCTTTCCGCTCCCTGCCGAACAGATACCCGATCACCATCGACCCGCCCACCAGGGCCCCGCAGGATCCGTCTCGGCTCAAGCCGAGCCCGTCGGCCAATCCGCTGGCCGCCTTGAACACGTCTTCATTGTAGATGCCGATCGCGTCGAATATGCCGGCGATGCATGTCTGGGCGCATCCGGTGCACTGCTGTTCATATTTCTCTCCCTGCAAGTAAGCTGTTTCCATGATTTCCTCGTTCGACTTACCCATGCTTGGCTCTCCTCTCCCGGGCGGATGGTGGTTTCGACGATACGGCCGTGGAATACGCCTTGCCCGCGCCCGGTCTCCGGCCGGGGCTCGACGGCACGTGCCCGCCCGCATCATCCGTAGCGGCGCGCTGTCCATGCCTGTATCCTATCGAGCTATCAGGGAAGGGACCGTTTTGTCAAACCGGCGGGCAGGGGCCGGGCTCTCCTGCGGCACGCAAGAAAGGCTGAGCCCGATCGACGCATTACTCCGCCTTCACGAAGGAGAAAAGCGCAAACAGGATCAGGGCGATCCCGCTCCCGAAATAGAGAATGAGGTAGGGGCTCGAGTTTTCGAGATTGGTGAAGAAGAGATCACGGTACTGGATAAAGCCCCAGTAGAAGGTGAAGGCGAACGCGATAGAGAGCCCCAGCCTCAGCCGGGAAGTCAGTAAGCACAGGGCTACCAGGCCGCCACAGATGAGTAGTTGGTTCATAGGGATCGTCAGTTCCGTCATCGCTCGAATCCTCGCGGTTGAAGGTTGCTCGCGCCGTACAGCCCCAACCCTGAGCAATGTCCGTGCCAGCCCCCCCATTCTCGTCCGCCGGATCAAACGGCACGCCGCGATCGGCCCCGCAACAGGCGATCAGTGCCCCCCTTTCCCCGAAAACGGCACGGTCTCCCTAACAAAAAACGGCACTTCGGGCCCGGCACCTTTGCCCGGCGACGGCCGGGACGGCCCATACCCGGCCCGCGGTTACGAATTTCGTCCTGCATGATTCCGTTCGCGTACAGCCGCCCTTTGATTCCCCGGCCCCTGTGCCCTAACATGGAAGGATGCGCGCAACCCCCATCATGCTGGACGTCCAGGACCTGAGCGTTCATTTCGGCCCCTTTGTCGCCCTTGACAGGATCTCCTTTCGGCTGCAGCGCGGGGAAATCTTCGGGTTTCTCGGCCCGAACGGCGCGGGAAAAACCACAACCCTCAAGGTACTCACGGGCCAGATCCGCCCGACAGAAGGTACGGTGCGCCTGGCGGGCCGGCACCTCTGGCAGTCCTTCGAGTCCCTGAAAGCCCGGTTCGGCTATGTGCCGGACTTCGACAACCACCTGGAAGACTTGACCGCGTACCAGAACCTCGCTCTTTTCCGCCGGCTGTACCGCCTGCCTGCCGCACGGGCCGGGGATGCGCTCGAAACGGTGGAGCTGAGCGCGGAAAGGGACCAGCGGGTAAGAAATTTCTCCAAGGGCATGAAAAAGAAGCTCACCATCGCCCGGGAGATCCTTCACCTGCCCGAGTTGATCTACTTGGACGAGCCCACCGCCAACCTGGACGTCCACTCCACGGCCGTCATCCGGACCTTATTGAAGCGCCTGGCCTCGGAGGGCGCGACGGTCTTCTGCACCACCCACAACATGGCAGAGGCAGAGGAACTCTGCGACCGCATCGCCATCCTGGACCAGGGAAGCATCGTGGCGATCGACACGCCGCGGGGGTTCAGGGCGCGATACGCGGAACCGCTGGTACGCGTCACGCTCCAAGACGCGGAACAAGGGAAGACACTCACGGTCCGACTCGACGAGGCGGACGGCCGGGCCTTCCTGGCCGAGCGAATCCGCCGGGGCGAGGTGCTCTCCATCCACTCGGATTCGACTTCCTTGCAAGACGTTTTCCTGCGACTCACAGGGAGAGAGTTTCGTTGATCCGCTTCCGCTACCTGCGAATCCTCCTTCACAAGGAGTTATTGCGGTTCCTCGCCAACCCGGCCCTCTGGGTGCTGCTGCTCCTCTTCTTCTCCATGGGGGCCCTGGTCAGCGTCTCCGATGTAATCCTGGAACGGGATCGGTTCAACATCGTGGTGCTGGACGGGCAGCCGTCCGGCTTCCTGGCCTTTGTGGACCGGCACGAGCCCAAGGTGTCGGTCTACAGCCCGGCGGCGTTCCGTACGCAGAAGGGACTGAACCGGGTCGTCCTGCTACGCCCGCTCTCCAAGTCGTTCGACCAGGACCTGCGCGCGGGCCGCGCCCCGGCCCTGACGATCCGTTCGAACGAACTCTCCCACACCGAGCTTTCCCGTCTCAGGGATCTGCTGGTGAAGGACGCCTTCCTCTACGTGAATGTGAAGGTTCCCCTGGACATCCGCCTGGCCCGGCCGACCGGCGGCCCCGCCCCGCCGGGTCCGGCAGGGGTACTCCACTCCATGGATGCCCCGGAGGACTTGAAGCGCATGATCATGGCCCTCCTGATCATGGTCAGCCTGAACATCATCACCTTCAACCTCCTCACCGTTTCCTTTGTGGAAGAAAAGCAGGGTCGGACGATCCTCGCCATCCTCCTCTCCCCCGCCCGGAGCGCTGAAATCGCCCTGGCCAAGGGCCTCTTCTTCCTCATCCCCGGCCTCGCTCTCGCGGCGTCCCTGACGGCGGTGTACCGACCGGATATCCTGGCCAACCCGGTCTTCTGGGCGACGATACTCGCCGGAGCGCTCCTCTACATGTCCATGGCCCTGGTCGTCTCGAGCTTCGTGGATCGGCAGTCGACAGCCACGATGATCTGTCTCGGCTACCTGTTTTTCCTGGCCGCCATGTTCATCCTTGCACCGCGCTTCACGGCCCTTTACCCCATCAAGAACCACCTGCCGGAAAACTTTCTCTTTTCCGTACTCAGCTTCCTCTTCGACGGAACCCCCTTTGCCGTATATGCGCACTTTTTCTGGAGCTTCACGGCGGTCTCCCTCGTCATGCCGTTCCTGGCGGTCCGGATCTTCTCCCGGCGCATGGCGTGCAAGCCGCCGCCCATCCAGAGGCAGCATGTGCATTGGACGCTGGTGGACTGCGGCCTGATCCTCGCCTTCTGCCTGTTTTTCGAGTTCGTGCTGGCTCCCATCATCGCCTCGTGGATCCGGACGCTTCCGATCTTCGCCCGTAACCGGATGTCAGGGATCCTGATGCTCTATTTCGCCCTGTTCGCCTTGCCCCTCGCCTTCGTTCTTCCCGTGTACATGCGGATCAAGTTCAAACGGAGGTTCCGCGAAATCGGGTTTCACAGCGCCAGGCCCCTGCGCGATCTCCGCTCGGGCGCCGCCTGGTTCGGCGTATTCCTCGGGGGCGTGCTCGTCGTGAGCTGGATCGCCACCGAGGTTCTCCGGCCCGGCCTTTCCCATTCAAACGTCTCGGTTCTCGAACGGCTCAATCCCCAGCAAGTCCAGTTCATTCGTATCGCGAGACAC
>WFRX01000118.1 GCA_015486285.1 bacterium | reverse complement strand
GCCCAGATTGGTCTGCAGTGTAACCGGGTCGAACTCCCGGAACACGCTGGTGACGTCGGTAATGTCGGCCCCTTCGGCCCCCGTATCCCCCGCCTTCCCCTTGCCGGCCGCGGCGGACTGCCCCGTGGCGAGCAGGACAGCGTGGTAAGTCAGGGCAAACTTGGAAAGGATCTCCTCCGGCTGGATCCGGGAGTCCAGGTGGATCTTGATGCCCAGGTTCAGGATGGCGTCGATCTCCGCCTGCCGGACCGCTGCGGGGACGACCTTTTCGGCTAGCCTGCGCAGGCTTCCCCCCGGTTCCGAGTCCGCCTCGAAGATGGTGACCTGATACCCCTTGAGCCTGAGGTAGCAGGCCGCGGTCAGCCCTGCGGGACCTCCGCCGATGATGGCGATCCGCTCTTCCCGGTCGGGTTCCGGCTGCGGCAAGACGATCCGGCCCTTCGTCTTCGCCTCATGTTCGAAGAGAATATGTTTCAGGAGGCGAATTTGAACGGCATGGTCCACTCCCTTTCGGGTGCAGGCGCGTTCGCACGGACGTGGGCAGGCGAGGCCGCTGATTCCCGGGAAAGGGTTGTCCTTGCGGACCAGGGCGAGGGCCTCCTCGAAGCGGCCCGCCCGGATCAATGCAACGTATCCCTGCACGCTGATGTTGGCCGGACAGGCCTCCCGGCAGGGAGCGGTCCCGCGTTTCGTGATCGCGAAGGTATTGGGGATGGCTTGCGGATAGAGCTTGTAAATCGCCTTTCTCGGGGCGAGTCCCTGTTCGAACTCCGAGGGAACCTCGATGGGGCAGACCTCCACGCAGGACCCGCACCCCGTACAGAGGTCGGGATTTACGTATCGTGGGCGTTGCCTGATGCTGGCCTTGAACCTGCCAACCGTGCCTTCCAGGCCGATGAGATCCGCATTTGTGATTACGTCGATGTTCGGGTGTCTTCCCACCTCGACGAGCTTCGGAGAGACGATGCACATGGCACAGTCGTTCGTCGGGAAGGTCTTGTCCAGGCTCGCCATCTTCCCGCCGATCGCCGAGGCCTTCTCCGCCAGGTAGACCCGGAAACCGGAGTTTGCCAGGTCGAGAGAGGCCTGAATCCCGGCAATGCCGGCGCCCATGACGAGAATGGCGCCTACAGGGGCTTCCGGGGTGCGGCTTTGCCGTTTGCCTTCTGATCCGCCTTGGCTTGTTTCGTTCATGCCTTCCCAAGCTCCTTTATGGGATCCGATCGATACGGTTCTACGGCTGGAGGGCCGGCGCATCGAGCAGTCCCGCTGGATCAACCAGGTGCGCTTTCCACCGCTTTCCCGACGTTGAATCAGAGATACACGCGGCGATGAGTTCCGTGGCGTAGAAGATCGGCAGGACCGGATGCCCGCGGTCCCGCTGTTTCAGCTCCAGTTGATTCGACTCCAGGTTGGCCTGGCACATGGGGCACATGGTGACGATGCCCCGGGCGTCTGCCCGGACGGCCGCCTTGATGATTCGGGAGACCAGGGTATTGGTAATGTCCGACCGTCCGAGAGTCAGGCTGCCTCCGCAGCACTCGGTCTTGTGGGACCACCTCCCGGGCTCGCCTCCCAGCACCCGGATCAAGAGGTCCATGCTCCTCGGGTTTTCAAACTCTTCCACATCGGTAACGGAAGGCGGCCGGGTGATCAGGCAGCCGTAATAAGGCGCCAGTCGCAACCCGTTGAGAGGCCGCTTCACCGCCTCGCGGATCCTTCGCAGTACCTCGGACCTTCGCAGCCAGTCGTTGAGATGGAGGATTCTCACCCCCGCCGCCTGTCCCCCCTGTGCGCCCATCGCCTTTTCCGCCGCCTTCAGCCGGTGGAAACAGGCGGCGCAGGGAACCAGCAGGTCTTTGCCCAGCCTTCCGGCGATGCGAAGGTTTCGGGCGGCCAGATCCACGGCAAGGCCATGATCGGTCATGTGGGCCGAGGATGCGCCGCAGCAGTTCCAGTCCGGAAGCTCTGTGAGTCGGATGCCCAGGAGCCGGAAAACCTCCTGCACCGAATCCTCGTACTCGTGGGCGGTCCCGTGGAGTGAGCATCCCGGGTAGTAGCTATACTCTTCCTGGGTCTCTTTCTCTTTCGTTTCTTCGGGAGCCAAACGGATAACCTCCTACTTTTGCTTGCGTCTGAACATGGCCCGGACCTCGCCGCTTCCCTTGATCCGTTCCGGGAGAAGCTTGATCTTGCCCCGCTTGAACATTTCGAGGCCAAGGCCCACCCGTGAAAAAAGGTCGCCGGTCCGGAGCATATAGCTGGTGAGCATGCCTATTTCAAATACGCGGCCATGGTTTCTGATGGAGCCCAGGAAGGCCTTGTGAAAGGCGACCACCTTGGGTTCCGTTCCCGACTGCCCCTTACGAAGCGCGCGGCTGCGCAGGACGTCCATTACACGGGCGATATCGATGTCGTTCGGACACCGCGTCGTGCAGGTTTCGCAGGATGCGCAGAGCCAGACGGTCCGGGACTTGATCAGGAGATCCTCCCGGCCGTAACAGCACAGGCGGACGACCTGCATCGGTTTGAGATCGAAGAATTCGGCCACCGGGCATCCGGCGGAGCACCGGCCGCACTGGTAACAGGCGGTTGCGTCCGCACCCGCCTCTCGCAGTTCATCAAGGAGGTCTTCCCCGGCCTTCCGAACCATCAGCCCTTCCGCAATTGGTTCCATTTGTACACTCACTCTCCGATCAAAGGTCAAGGGGAACGGGGCATAAGCGCCGGGCACGACCGGATCCTCAATGTCGCCGGTTCCCCTTTGAACGCCGGCCGACTCGATGGGTTCCAGCCCCCTGGCTGAGGGGCGGCCCGACCGCTGTCTTTCCCCTTTCCCCTTTTGACGTTTCCCTTGCGGCGCGAGCCGCGTCAGGTCTCAGCCTTGCAACAAATCAAGCAGTTCCGGCACCTTCGCCTCCCATCCGAGGGGGCAGATGACGATTCCGTTACAAACCTTCTTGATCTCACCGGCGAAATCCGCGGCAATCTCGAGGCATGCCTTCTGCTTGATCGGGGCCTTCATAATCCTTTGCATGATGGATGCGGGAATATTCGGCACGCCCTTGATCGAATTCAGGTATTTCGCCATTCCGAGGGACTTGAGCAAGACGATGGAGGCGAGAACCTTGAGACCCGTTCCCGCCGCGGCATCTGCGAAGGGCTTGATCATATCCGCATCGTAGGTATTCCCCACGAACACGAAATCCACGCCGAGCCTGGCCCATCTGCCGAGATCCGCCGCCATCTTCCGGTTCCGTTCGGCGTCGTCGGAGAGTTGGATCTCGATGCCTGTGTGGAAGGAGGGGGCGGCGTCGACAGGTTGTCCGGCGAGGTCCTTTCCCTCCTTGAAGGCGGAGACAGCCCCGAGCATGCCCTCGAGGTCGAGGTCCTTGCAAGGCAGGGTCACCGGATGGTCCCCGTAGGACGGATCCTCCCCCTGACAGAGCAGAATCGAACGAATTCCCAGCGCCCAGGCGGCAAGGAGTTCCGACTGGATCGCGAGCCGGTTGCGATCCCGGGCGTTCATCTGGAGAATGGTTTCCATCTTTTTCTGTTGGAGGAGGTGGCAAGGTGCAAGGGGGTTCATCCGCATGACAGCCATCGGGCAGTCGGAGAAGCACGTGGCGTCGATACGGCCCCGGATCGCGAGTGCCGTCTCGAGCAGCGGAGCGAGGCCCCCCCCTTTGGGCGGATCCATCCGTACGACCAGTGAGAAGTCCTTTTGATTCACTACATCCGCGAAACTCATTCTGCCTCCTGCAGTCTCATCTGAAAAAAAGATCATTATGCACCGCTTCCCCTTCGGGGAGCGCCACAGGAACCTCGAATTTCTGACCCGGCAGGGATGGATCGGCGGGACGGGGTACGATCAGGGAAGAAATCAGGGAAATCCGCCTTCGTATGCCGCGTACGAGGCTGGGTGGAACCCGGTCTCTTGCACAGGAGGAGATCAACGGGGAGTTCTCTGGATCGCTCGTCAATGCTGGCTTTTCCTGCTGTCGCTACTGCGGGAACGGCGACAATCACAGAACAACGGCCTTTTCGGTACAACTTACCCCAAGACGTTGAAAAAGGTCAACAGAAAAAATATCCCCGCCCTTGGGCCCCGGGCTCGGCTCCCTGCCCCCCTGCGTGAGGGTGGGAAAAAAGGTTATGTCTCGGTCTTCTTGGCCAGCAGAAATGCGACTGCCACCAGACCCAGAGACATTGTGCCAAGGACGGGGAAGCAGGCCTCGATTCCCCAGGCTGCCTGGATGCTTCCGACCAGGGGAACAGCGAGGGCGCCCACGCCGAATGTCAGAATGAACTTGGTTCCGTAAGCGGAGTGGTGCAGTCTGGGGGGAGCAAAACGGGCTACCAGCGTGTTTTCGATCGGCTGCCCTCCCAGGAGGAAAAAGAAGTAGACGAGCGAGAGGGCGACCAGTGGCAAGTCGGAACTCACGGCCATCAGGAAGGCAGCGGGGCCGCATACGGCGTGAAAGGCGAGGTACGCGATTCGAGGATCGCGGCCTTCCGCGATTTTCCCCCCCATGTACTGGCCCAGCACCCCGACGAGATAAATCGCGGAGGTGACCAGAGTCGCTGTAAGGTTGTCGGACAACCGCCCCGCCGAGAGCCGGGAAAACGCCTCCGCGATTCCGATGTTTTTCAGTTGGAAGTAGGTGGGCATCAGAAGGGTGGCTCCCCTGTAGGCGAGTCCGGCAAGCATCATGGCAACCAGCAGGATGAGAAAGGCGGAGGGGTTTCCCCGGCCGCCGCCGGATTCCGGGGTTTTCCCCGCCCGGACGGACCGCCTTTCCAAGGGGAGCAAGGCCGTCGCCGCGAGCCCGAGCAGATTCAACCCGCCCAGTACGAGGTAGGCGGCGGCAGGTCCCCAGAGCCAGTTGAGGAGCCCGGTCAGGACGGGTGCCGCCGCCAGGCCCAGGTTGCCGAACATCCCGTTGTATCCCAGTGCCATGCTTACCTGTTTCACCCCCTTTGAAATCAGCCCCAGCCCGGTGGGATGGTAGATTCCGCAGAAGAGGCCGAGCCCGGCCAGGGCCAAGGCCAGCCGGTGGGGCGAGTCGATCCAGAAGGCCGCGCCGAAGCTGCACACGGCGGCTCCCAGGAAATAGAGCCGCATCAGGGATCCGCCTCCGATCCGGTCTGCGACCATTCCCCAGGGCAGGGCGGTTACGCCGAAAAGCAGGTACATCCAGAAGGCGAGATCCAGGATCCCGGGGATCTCCAGGTTCATGCGTCCTGAGAGAGGGAGGACAAGGGCGGGAAAGGCGAGCATGTTGAAGTGGCTCATAAAGTGGCCGAAACAGGTGATGCTGAGAATGCGGCGCTCTCGGGCGGTCATGGGGCCTTTCCCGTTGCGAAGGCTGAAAGCGGGTTCAAGGATCTTGGACGTTGTCGCGACCTCCGATGATGCCCCGCCCGGGCCGCCAAGTCCAGGGAGCCCCAAATTCAAGGGCCGGGGTAGGGCATACGGCCCCGGTGCCTTTGGGTGCGTCGTCCGGGAGGGGGACTCTTTACGTCGGCACAAGGAGCCGGAAGCGATGGAAATGCGACAAAGTTTCGCCGCACTTGACCCGGAATCGTCCGTCCCATATACTGATTTCTCTTTCCCCTTTTTCGGAAGTGGAAGCCTGGGAAAAGATCCTTATAACATCCGGCAGTTCCTGCAGGCCCTCTAATTTTATAACAGCTTTCGGGCTGAGGTGCCCTGATGAGGCCCTTGTTTTGCGGCGGCCGTTATTGTGGAGAGTAGGACGATTCTTCCTGAAGACGCACGAAGCGAAACGACCGGCAGACCCTTGAGGGTATGTCTGCTTACCTACCGCGGGAATCCGACCTGCGGAGGGCAGGGGATTTACATCAAGCGGGTCAGCCGGGCGCTTCGGGATCTCGGACACCAGGTGCATGTCGTCTCCGGCCCTCCCTACCCGCAAGTGGACGAGGATGTGTATCTCCACCCGCTCGAGGGCCTGGATCTATACAACCCGCAGGACCTGTTTCGCATTCCGAAGCCCCGCGAACTGCGTTCGTCGATCAATGTACTCGAGTGGGTAGGGGTTTCGACGGGAGGATTCCCGGAACCCTTCACCTTCGGGCTCCGTGCCTATCGCTTTCTGAAGGAAAGGGTCGGGGACTTCGATGTCGTCCACGACAACCAGTGCCTCGCTTACGGACTTTTGAAGATCCAGCGGATCGGTTTTCCCTTGGTGGCGACCATCCATCATCCGATTATGGTGGACAGGGAAGCCGAACTGGCGAGCGTGAGATGGTGGTGGAAGAAATGGAAGATCCGCAGATGGTACTCTTTCGTGGACATGCAGACGAAGGTGACCCGAAAGCTCTCACATCTGATCACGGTTTCCGAGCAATCCAGGCGGGATGTGGCGCAGGCCTTTGAGATTCCGATCCGGAAACTTCATGTTGTTCCGAACGGTATCGATACCGAAACGTTCCGGCCGCTCCCCCATGTGAAACGGGAGGAGAACCGGATCATAACGACCACCAGTTCGGACGTGCCGATCAAGGGCCTGCGGTATTTGTTGGAAGCCGTGTCCATGATCGGCAAACAGAGAGACATCAAGCTGACGGTGATCGGCAAACCGAGGAAAGACAAGGGCGTAGAGGCGCTCGTAAGGGAACTCGACCTCGATCGGTTCGTGGAATTTACGGGGCGTATCGAGGACCACGAGTTCGCCCGCTATTACGCCCGGGCAACCCTGGCGGTAGTGCCGTCTCTGTACGAAGGCTTCGGTTTCCCGGCCGGGGAGGCGATGGCCTGCAAGACACCGGTGGTCAGTACCACAGGGGGCGCCCTTCCCGAGGTGGTGGGAAAGGCGGGGGTGCTGGTGCCGCCGGCCGACTCTCGGGCCCTCGCGGG
>WFRX01000117.1 GCA_015486285.1 bacterium | reverse complement strand
GCGATATCCGGGCCCGGCGGCAGGCGATCGAAAACGCGCAGGTGAAAATCATCGAACTTCGGGAAAAGAGGTTGGCGGTTTCCGACGTGCAGGGGATCGTGTCCGAGAAGATGAAGGAGGTCGACCCTTCCCTTCCCGATTACCAACGAAGGCGCATGGAGCGGCTCTTGCGGGAACTGCTCTGGACCAAGCGCGACTCCCTCCAGGCGCTCGTGGACGACTATACGAATTATTTCGAGAAGCTGATGGCCCTTGACGCCAAGGAGCGTGAGCTGGTCGATACGGTCGAGGAATTTGCTTCCTTCATCGATGAACGGATTCTGTGGATCCGGAGTGTGCAGCCCCTCAGAACGAAGACCCTGTCCGGTGTGATTCCGTCGGTGCGCTGGATGATCAGCCCGGCAAACTGGAGACAGGTGTTCGAAGCGCTTTGGGTCGAGATGCGGGAGAGCCCAGGCGTCTATGGCTTTGTCGTCTTGCTCTTTTTCGGCGGCCTTTGGGGCCGCCGAAAGATGACCGCCCGTCTCCGGACGGTCGACGAAGAGGCGGGCAATCCGCGGTGCACCGATTTCGGCCCTACCGCCGAGGCCTTGCTCCTGACCTTGCTGGTCGCTGCTTTCTGGCCTGTGGCGATCGGGTGCCTGGGCTGGCGGTTGCGGTCTCTGGGCGGGCCGTCGGAGTTCCCGGCCGCCATCGGCTTCGCCCTGGAGTTCGTTGCCATCATGTACCTGACCCTGGAGGTGCCCCGCCAGGTGTTCAGGCCGGAGGGATTGGGCCGGATTCATTTCGGGTGGCCTGCGGACTGGCTCGACGACATGTACAGGCTTCTGAGCAAGTCGTTTGTGGTGGTGTTGCCGGCTGTTTTCGTGATTGCGGCTGCCGAGGGACAGTCGGATGAGGTGTTGAAGGCATCGCTGGGAAGGATGACCTTCATCCTTCTTATGCTCACGATCGGCCTGTTCCTGTGGCGGATGCTGCGGTCGGTGGTGCGCGGGAGGCAAGGGCCGGAAGCGTCGGGAGACGGCGGGCGACGGATGCGGTTTCAGCGTTTCTGGTCTCTGGTCGTCCTGGGCGTGCCCGTTGCGATTGCGGTCGTTGCGGTTCTGGGCTACTACTATGCCGCTCTTCAACTCGGGCTGAGGCTCCATGCCACGGCGTGCCTCGTTATTGCGGTGTTGATTCTCCATGGGACGATCCTGCGGGGGTTCCTGCTCGCCCGCCGCAGGCTGGCTGTCGAGGAGAACAAGAAACGCTGGGAGGCCCTGATCAAGAAGCAATCGGGCGAGGGGGAGACCGAACCGCAGGAGCCGGAGGAGGAACTCGACCTGGCCAAGGTCCAGGTGCAGACGACGCGTCTCCTCAGGGGAATCATTTGGTTTATCCTGGTGATCGGCGTCTGGCTGATCTGGGCGGAAGTGGTAACAGCCTTCGGGATCCTGCGGGAAGTCGAGTTGTGGCATACCACCCAGGAGGTGTCTCAGACCGTCACGGATGCGGATGGCAATACAAGCGTGCGGACTCTGGCGCAATTCAGGGCGGTCACGCTGGCGGATTTGCTCCTGGCCCTCGTGATTTTCTTGATGACCTTCCTGGCAGCGAGGAATCTACCGGGGATTCTCCAAGTGGTACTCTTGCAGAGGTTCGGGCTCGGGCCCGGCGAGCGCGCCGCGATCAGCACGATCGTGCAGTATACGATCGTGCTGATCGGCGCCGCCTTCATCTTCCATCTCATCGGGATCGGCTGGGGGAACATCCAGTGGCTCGTGGCCGCCCTGGGCGTGGGCATCGGGTTCGGCCTCCAGGAGATCGTGGCCAATTTCATCTCCGGTCTGATCATCCTTTTCGAGCGGCCGATCCGGGTGGGCGATGCGGTGACGGTGGGGGACGTGAGCGGAACCGTTTCCAAGATCCGGATTCGCGCCACATCGATCACGACCTGGGAAAGAAAAGAGTTGATCGTCCCGAACAAGGAGTTCGTTGTAGGCAGGCTGGTGAACTGGACCCATTCGGACACGACCATTCGGGTGGTCGTTCCGGTGGGGATTGCCTACGGCTCGGACACGGAGAAGGCGGCACAGCTGCTCCTCGAGACGGCGCAGGCCAGTCCGAAGGTGCTGAAGGACCCGGCCCCCATGGTTCTTTTCATGGGGTTCGGCGCCAGCTCCCTCGATTTCGAGCTGCGGGCCTACACGAATTATGAATCCGTTCTGTCACTCCGGCACGATCTTCACATGGCGGTGGACAAGGCGTTTCGGGAAGCGGGCATCGAGATCGCCTTCCCGCAGCAGGATATCCATATCCGCTCCGTGGAGGATGCCTTCCCCGTCGTTACCGGAGATCCCGACGCGGAACCCTCGACTTGAGCCTCGCCGTCCAGCGCGCGGCGCCGTTCCAAGGACACGGGCCATAGGAGCGAAACCCTTATGCGTCGGGAGTGTTTCCGAGGTCCGGCGAAGAACGTCGGTGTATCAAGGACAATCATCGAGTCCGTTGAGGATGCAGACCGTTTCGAGTAGATCGCCGATCCCGTAGAAGTCCACCGTCACAAAATTCGTGACCTGCCCCGCGTCCGCCTCGCAGGCACGTGCTCGGTCGAGGAGGAAGGGGTTGAAATTCACCTGTCTCGCCAGCCTTTCGCTCGCCACGGGCGCGGTGAGGAAATGGTTCAGGATGAACAGATCGTTGTTCTTGTCGCCCCGGTTCTTGTCACAGGTCAGATCTTCAGGGCGCTGCGCGTCGAAGTCTGTTTCCCAGGCGAGATCCCACACAGCATGATACCAGTCCGGGGAGCCCCCCTCGAAATCCGTGAGAACCACTAGCCTCTTGTTCCGGGAAATCATCTCCTCCAGGGTCGGCCACCCTTCCCCGGGGTGGTGGGCAAAACAGAAATCGATGAGCCCGCTTTCCTCGAAGGCATCGACTACCTCTTCGCGGGAGACGTAGCTCTCGAAGATCAGGGTCAGGACCTCATGGGGCGAGGCCTCGAGAAAGGCCCGGATTGTGTCCAGAGTCTGGACCAGGGGCTCCCCTCCGCCCCAGCATGTGACGTGGCAGACAAACGGCTCTCCCAGGAACCGATCGACCGGCCCGTCATAGGGATGAATGTCGATCATCAGGGCCCGGACTCCGTCGAGGAGCTGACGAAGGATGCTGTGGTCCTGGTTTGGAAAGATCCAGGGGCCGTCGGCGTGTGAAAAGGCGTTGTGGGTCGTCGCATAGGCGACTTCATCGTAGTGCTTCAGGCAGAGATCCGCCGAGCCGTTGCACACGAGGGGGCAGGGGGGAGAGGGCGGAGCCTCGGGCCGGTTGTCTCTCCGTCCCCTCCGCATCCGACGATCGCGATCGCCGCGAAGGCAACCCAGGGGAGGTACAAAGCCACCCGCCTCGAATCCCGCCATAACGTCCGACCCCCTATCCCTTTCATGTTCATGATACCTCCTGTCTCCCGACCCGTCTATTTCGTTCCCTCAGGTCTTCTTCCGGGGCCGAAAAGTGAGGACGCAAGCGTCATCCGGCTGAGTGGTCCAGAGATCCATGGTGTAACCGAATTCGCTCCCGAAGAACCCGTGGTCAAAGGCGTCGGCGTGTTCACACATGTCCGCCACCTCGGCGTCGCTCAATCCTGCCATGCGCCACGCCTCCTTCAGCGGACACCGGGGGAACTTGACGACCAGTTCTTCCTCGCTCGAGCGCACCACCTCCGGCTCGTTCAATGCCCCTCCCGCGGGCAGGAACTCGAGCAGCCAATCCTTGAAGCCCGGGATGTCCTTCGGATAGGCCATCATCTTCGCCATGTTCACGCCGTGGTTGTAAAGGGCCCGCTTGAAGATCTCCGCGGACTTTTTTCCCCCGAGTTCCTTGCGCATCTCCCTGAGAATTTCGGTGTAAATGAAGGCGCGGTTGGCGTGTGCCAGGAAGACATCCTTTTTGAGGGCTTCGATTGTGTCGCTCTCTCGGCTCATGGTCGTCCCTTTCATCGTTCGCGAGGGAGGTTGTCGTGCGAATCGGGCCCCATTCTAGAAACGTTTCCCCGGCTCTTCAAGCCCTGCTGCCCTCATGGCGTGACCTTTTCGCATCCCTCTGGTGCCGGTCGGCATCTTTATGTATGGAAGTCTGATGGATGGATTACGCTTCATGGTCGACTGTCGCCCAAAGGAGAGGGCCCGGGAAACATGCGGCGGCAGAAGCCGCCAAGGATCTCGATCCATAGGAGGCTGCCCAAAAAATCCCATCTGCGGCGTTCGGCTGCATCCCTCGTCATTCAACGTACAGAAAGTACGCTTCATTCCTTGGGATTTTGCCTGCCTTGCATCTGGAACTTTTTGAACAGCCTCCAAGAGCCACTTTTTTAACGGGCTCATAGGCGAACGGGCTTGGTGACACGGGGGAGTAGGGAACGAACAAGACACGGAGGAAATGTTGATGAGCATGGACGAAACGAAACAGGAGCTCGAGCGGCTGCGGAAAGAGGTGGCCGCTCTCTCTCAGGCAAGGCGTGAGAAGGGGCTGGAACGACCGCCGGAAGAAGAGGATGCGGGGACCGCACCTCATCCGGCGGCGGCGGACCAGGCGACCAAGAGCCAGCTCGACGAGCTGATCAAGCTTCTTCAAGATGAAATCCGCGATATGCCCACCATCACGACAGTGGCTGTTTTTGCGCTCGGGATTCTTGTGGGCCGATTTCTCCGCTAAGGGGGTCAGGGAATGGACGAAACGTTGATGAAATTACGGATTTTGGCACGCACCGAGATGACCATCGCGCGCATGCAAAGCCAGCGGATGGCGCATCGCATCAAGCTGTATTCCATTGCTGTCGGCCTGTTATTATT
>WFRX01000116.1 GCA_015486285.1 bacterium | reverse complement strand
GAAAAGGAAAAGCAGAAAAGGGGACGCACCTATTTTTCCCGTTGTGCGGGGAGATTGCTTCGCTGCGCTCGCAATGTCCGGCTGTTCGAGGGGGCCATCCAGGGTGGACGATAACCACCGGAAATCCCTTCTCCCCGCTGGAGGGTGTCGAAAAATGCCTATTCGCCGTCATCCCTGCGAAAGCAGGGATCCCTGAGCATCCGAAGCAACAGGATTCCCGCCTCCGCAGGAATGACACTGGATTGGGGGCAAATAGTCTAACCCCCCTCCTCCCGCGAGGGGAAGCGAACTCTCAACTCTCCCTCTCCCTCGAGGGAGAGGGTCGGGGTGAGGGTGACGTACCGCTCCACCCCACTTCCACGACTCCTCTCCCTACCTGCCCCGGCGCGGAGGGACGCCCCCTCATCCTGACCTTCTTTCCGGGGGAGGGTGTCGATAAATGCCTATTCGCCGTCATCCCCGTGAAAACGGGGATCCCTGAGCACCGGAAGCCAAGGGCTTCCCCGGGTGCGCGGGGACGACGCGGGAGAAGGACGGCCATGCTGTCCAGCATTTTCGGGCTCCCCGCGTGCGTGTGGGGACGACGGAAAGGTGGAGATGCTCTGTGCGGGGAGATTGCTTCGCTGCGCTCGCAATGTCCGGGAGGTGGTCAGGGGGCGCACGGGACGGCACCCTTCCCCCTGTCGCCTGTGCGCTTCTTGGCGGAAAAGGAAAAGGGGACGCACCTCTTTTTCCCGCAGCTCGCAATGTCCGGCTGTTCGAGGGGGCCGCTCCTTGTTTTTCCAGGGTGGACGATAACCACCGGAAATCCCTTCTCCCCGCTGGGGAGAAGGTCAGGATGAGGGGGCGCGCAGGACGGCGCCCTGTCGCCTGTGCGCTTCTTGACTTCGCGGACCGAGTCGTGTTGTAAGGAGGGAATGTGTTTTGCCACGGGAACGCGAAGGAGAAGCGCATGAAAACTCCGCTCTGGGTCCCATCGGAGGCATGGATCAGGCACGCGAACATCACGCGGTTCATGGAACAGGTCAACCGAAAATACGGGAAAGAGTTCAAGACCTACGACGACCTCTACCAGTGGTCGGTCGATGCGATCCCGGATTTCTGGGCCGCTGTCTGGGAATTCGCTGAAATCCGGGCCTCCAAGCCATACGACCGGGTGGTAGAGGATCTGGACCGGTTCCCCGGCACCCAGTGGTTCCCCGGAGCACGCCTGAATTTTGCCGAGAATCTGCTCCGCTATCGCGACGATCACCCGGCCTTCGTATTCCGGGGCGAGGACAGGAAAACCGCGGGCATGACCTATGCGGAGCTGTACGAAAAGGTGGCGCGTCTTGCCAAATCGTTACGGGACCTCGGGATCCGGCCGGGCGACCGCGTGGCCGGCTACATGCCGAACATGATCGAGACGGCCGTGGCCATGCTGGCATCGACCAGCGTGGGCGCAACCTGGTCCTCCTGCGCAACGGACATCGGCGCTCAGGCGGCACTGGACCGTCTGGGCCAGATCGAGCCGAAGGTGCTCTTCACGGTCAACGGGTACTATTACAAGGGCAAGGCCTTCAGCTCCCTGAACAATGCGGCCGAGATCGCCCGGGGCATCCCTTCCCTCGAGAAGGTAGTCGTGGCGACGTACGCGGATGAGGCCCCGGACTTGAGCGCAATCCCGAAGGCGATCCTGTTCGACGACTTCCTGGCCGGGGGAACAGCGCCCGCCCTCGAGTTCGAACAGCTCCCCTTCGATCACCCGGTCTACATCATGTTTTCCTCGGGGACCACGGGCAAACCCAAGTGCATGGTGCAGGGGGCCGGCGGCGTCCTGATCAACCATTTGAAGGAGCTGCTCCTTCACACGGATCTCAAGCGGCAGGACAAGATCTTCTACATCACCACCTGCAGCTGGATGATGTGGAACTGGCTGCTCAGCTCCCTCGGCGTCGGGGCGACCGTGGTGCTCTATGACGGCAATCCCATGTATCCGGACGAAGGGGCGGTCTGGCGGATACTCCAGGACGAGAAGGTGACCATCTTCGGAACGAGCGCCAGCTTCATCAACCACATGAAGTCCCAGGGAATGACACCGGGCAGGGACTACGATCTCGCCGCCTTGCGGGCCATCTCGCAGACCGGCTCGCCGCTCGCCGCCGAGGGATTCGAGTACGTGTACCGGGAGATCAAACAGGACCTTCACTTCAACTCGATTTCGGGCGGCACCGACATCAACGGCTGCTTCGCCGCCGGGAACCCGATCAGCCCGGTGTACGCGGGCGAACTCCAGGGCCCGGCCCTGGGCATGAAGATCAAGGCCTACGACGACAAGGGCCGGCCGGTGACGGACGAGCAGGCCGAGCTCGTGTGCGAGGCCCCCGCGCCGTCCATGCCCCTGTACTTCTGGAACGACCCGGACGGCAAGAAATACCACGACGCCTATTTCGACGTGTACCCGAATGTGTGGCGCCACGGCGACTACATCGTGATCCACAAGGACACGGGGGGCATCACCTTCTACGGCCGCTCGGACGCGGTGCTCAAACCCTCCGGCGTGCGCATCGGCACGGCCGAAGTCTACAACATCATCGATCCTTTCGAGGAGATCGCGGACAGCCTGGTGATCGGACAGAACTACAAGGGAGACCAGCGCATCCTCCTGTTCGTGCGGATGGCTCCGGGCCACGAGCTGACCGACGAACTCAAGGCCAGGATCAAGAAGACCCTCCGGAGCAAGGCCTCTCCCCGCCACGTCCCCGCGCTCATCATGGAGGTGCCGGACATCCCGTACACCCTGAACATGAAGAAGGTGGAGAGCGCGGTCACGAACATCGTGAACGGCCGGCCCGTGACGAACCGGGACGCCCTGGGCAACCCGGAATCCCTCGACTACTACGAGTCGATCCTGCCGGAACTCGAGAAGTAAAGGGTGTGGAACGGCCTGCTACCGCCAGGCGAAGAGGGGCTGGTCATAATGGGCCACCCGCGTATGGTTGCCCAGGATCGCCACTTCCCGGAACTGGTAGAGGAAGGCGGCCGTGGGCGCCGCGATAAAGCTCTCCCCGACCGGCATGCACAGGATCGGGCTTGCGCTCTCCGAGCTCTCCTCGAGCAGGGGGGCGTCCTCCCGGAGGAACTCCGCAACCGGGATGCGATGAATCGCGTGCACCTCGGCCGGATTCGGCGTCAGCCCGCGGGTCGGCCCGGCCCAAACCACGACAGGGGTGATCACAAAACGTGACCGGGTGGAGAAGTCGTCCAGCCGCCCGATTACGCTCTCCCGCGGCAGATGCAGGCCCACTTCCTCGGCCAGTTCCCGCAGAGCCGCGTCCTCGGGGCCCTCGCCTGCGTCCACCCTGCCGCCGGGCAGGGCCCACTGGCCGGCGTGGTGCTTGAGTGCGAGGGATCGTCGCGTGAGCACCAGGGCCGCATCGTCGCTCGAAAACGCCTCCATGGGCATCCCGTACACGCCCGGTTCATCGCCGACATCCACAACGGTGATGGCCACCGCGGCCCGCCTGAGGCCCTCGCCCGCCTGGCTCCGTACCTCGAAGCCCCGGAGATTCTCGCGGATGCGCGCATAGAGCGCTTCGTTGCAGGTCATCCAGTCCATCGCTTTCGTACCGTTCGGTTGGATCCTGGGAACACTATAAGAATAAGAACAACCGTGTTTTTAAAGCAAATCCGGGAAATTTTCGCGTGCGGGCAGGACCGCTTTCAGGCCGTGAAGCTTGACTTTTGGCGCCTTTTGCGTCATACAGTGCATCATCGGCTTATCCTACCAATCCGGTAGACCTCTCACGTTCCAGCCATTCAACACCTCTAGAGATCGCGAAAAGGAGGAACCCCATGCGACTGATTCTCTTAGGTGGCCCCGGGGCAGGCAAAGGCACACAGGCCAACTACATCACGGAGCGGTACGGAATCCCGCAGATCTCCACCGGAGACATGCTGCGGGCGGCCGTGAAGGCGGGCACCGAACTCGGCAAGGAGGCAAAGGGATACATGGATGCCGGGAAGCTGGTGCCGGACGAGGTGATCATCGGCCTCGTCAAGGAGCGTATCAAGGAGCCGGACTGCGAAAAGGGGTTCCTCTTCGACGGATTTCCCCGAACGATCCCCCAGGCGGACGCCATGAAAGATGCGGGCGTGGCCATCGACGCGGTGGTCGACATCCACGTGCCGGACGAGGAGATCATCAAGCGGATGAGCGGCCGTCGGGCCCATCTGCCCAGCGGCAGAACCTACCACGTGATCTTCAACCCGCCCAAGGTGGAGGGCAAGGACGACGTGACCGGCGAGCCCCTGGTCCAGCGCGACGACGACAAGGAGGAAACCGTCAGGAAGCGGCTGGACGTGTACCACGAACAGACCGAGCCCCTGATCGACTATTACAAGAAATGGGAGGCCTCGGGCGAGGCCGGGGCGCCCACATACATTCGCATCGAGGGCGTGGGCAAGGTGGAAGAGATCCGCGACAAGATCTTCGCGGCCCTCGACGCCGTCAGGTAGGCCTTTTCCTTTCCCATTTCAGCCGGATACGAGGGGAGGGGCATCCGCTGCGATCCGCTTGGGGTCAGGCGACCTGCCCCCAAGCGGATCGAGACGTGACAGCCGGGCGCACTACCGGCCCTGCTCGGCGATCTCTTTGCAGGCGGTCTTCCAGCGAAGTCTCTCCTGCCAGGCGACGTAGCCTTCGTCCTCCGGCTGCGGGGCCGCCGCCTCCAGCTCTTCGATCTCCCTGCCGAGAGACGCGGCGTCGAGATCCTCTGCGTACACGGCATCATCCAGAAGGACCGTCACCCTCTCGCCGGTAACCTCGGCAAACCCGCCGGCCGCGGCCATCAGCTTCTCGCCGCTCCCGTCCCGGTAGATCAGGCGACCCGCCGTCAGCTCGGCCAGCATGTTCGCGTGGCCGGGCAGCACGCCGAATTCCCCGAGCAGGCCGGGCGCGACCAGCTCTTGCACAGCTCCGCTGAACAGGGTCCGCTCCGGGGTCACGAGATCCAGAAGGAATGTATCCGCCATCCGCTCATCTCCTTGTCAGCCTTCTGTGAACCGGCCTGCCGCCGTCGAATCCGGCTTGTGCCCCGGGCCTTTTCCCGTTCTCCTCGGCCAAGGCTAAGCCATGAGCCTCTCGGCCTTTTCCTGCACCTCCTCGATGCCGCCCACCATGTAGAAGGCCTGCTCGGGCAATTCGTCGTGCTTGCCCTCGATGATCTCCTTGAATCCCTTGACCGTATCCTCGACCTTCACATACCGGCCATGGGTACCGGTGAAGGCCTCGGCCACGAAGAAGGGCTGGCTCAGGAAGCGCTGGATCTTCCTGGCGCGGGCCACAAGCATCTTGTCGTCTTCGGAAAGTTCGTCCATCCCGAGGATGGCAATGATGTCCTGGAGGTCTTTGTACCGCTGCAGGATCCGTTGGACCTCCCGGGCGACCAGGTAGTGTTCCATGCCCAGGACCTCCGGGTCGAGGATGCGGGATGTGGAGTCCAGGGGATCCACGGCCGGGTAGATCCCGAGTTCCACGATCTGCCGTGACAAAACCGTGGTGGCGTCCAGGTGAGCGAAGGTCGTGGCCGGCGCCGGGTCGGTCAGGTCGTCCGCCGGAACGTAGATGGCCTGCACCGAGGTGATCGACCCCTTCTTGGTCGAGGTGATCCGTTCCTGGAGTTCGCCCAGGTCAGTGGACAGGGTCGGCTGATAGCCCACGGCCGAGGGCATCCGGCCGAGGAGAGCGGACACCTCGGAGTTGGCCTGGGTGAAACGGAAGATGTTGTCGATGAAGAGCAGCACGTCCTGCCCCTCCTCGTCACGGAAGTACTCGGCCACGGTAAGGGCGGAAAGCCCCACCCGGGCACGCGCTCCCGGCGGCTCGTTCATCTGCCCGTACACGAGCGCGGCCTTTTCCAGGACGCCGGATTCCTTCATCTCCAGCCAGAGGTCGTTCCCCTCGCGGGTCCGCTCACCGACACCGCCGAACACGGAGTAGCCGCCGTGCTGGATTGCGATGTTGTGGATCATCTCCATGATGATGACGGTCTTGCCCACGCCCGCGCCGCCGAAGAGGCCGATCTTCCCGCCCCTGGCGTACGGCTCGAGAAGGTCGATCACCTTCACGCCCGTCTCCAGGGCCTGGACACGGGTATCCTGCTCGGTAAATGCGGGCTTTTCCCGGTGAATCGGAAACCGCTTGTCCGTATGGACCGGTCCGGCCTCATCCACGGGCTCCCCCACCACGTTCAGGATCCGGCCGAGCACCTCTTTCCCGACCGGCATGGTGATTACGTCGCCCGTATCCTTTACCGGCACGCCCCGGACCAACCCGTCCGTCGCATCCATGGCAATGCAGCGAACCGTGTTCTCCCCGAGATGCTGCGCCACCTCGAGCACGAGGTTGTCTTCCTGGTCGCTGATGGTCGGGTTCGTGAGGGTAAGAGCATTGTAGATCGCGGGTAGATTTCCGGATTCGAACTCTACGTCCACCACCGCGCTGATGACCTGGGTGACCTTTCCCACTTCCATGGACTGACTCCTTCTCGGTTTTGTCCGCTCCCTCTTGCCATACTCCTATTGCAGAGCCTCTGCGCCATTCACGATGTCCATCAATTCTTTGGTGATCGCCGCCTGCCTGGCCCGGTTGAAGGTAAGGGTCAGCCGGTCGATCATCTCTTTCGCATTACTCGTCGCGCTGTCCATGGCCGTCATCCGGGCGGCAAACTCGCTGGTCAGCGACTCGAGCATGATCAGAAACAGCCGCATCTCCACATACCGCGGCAGCAGCCTGGCCAGAAGCGCCTCCCGGGAAGGCTCGTAGATGTAGTCCCCTGCTTCCTCGGGTTCGCCGCCGTCCGTCTCCTCGGCCGCCCGCTTCTGCAGGGGCAAGAGAGACAGGTACGCGGTCTGCTGGGTCATGACCGACCGGAACCGGGTGAAGACGATGCCCACCTCATCCGCCTCGCCGGAAAGGAAGGATTCCACAAGGTCTTTGGCGATCGGCTTGATCGCCTCGAACTGCGGCCTGTCGGGAAACAGATGGGTTTTCGCCTGCCGGACCGGCAGATCCCGTCGCTTGTAAAAGTCCTTCGCCTTCTGGCCGATCAGGTAAAGGGAGACCGACGCGTAGGCGTCCCGGTTTTCCGCGATGAAATCGCGGGCCTTCCGGAATACGTTGGTGTTCAGCCCCCCGCAGAGCCCGCGGTCCGAACTCACGACAAGCAGATCGAGCTTGCGAGGCCCTTCCCGCTCCTCCAGGAACGGGTGCGTGCCGCCTTCCACCTGACCGACAAGATCCTCGACCACCTGATTCATCTTGTCTGCGTAAGGGCGTGTCGCCTCCAGCGCCTCCTGCAATCTCCGAAGCCTGGCCGCCGCCACCATCTGCATCGCCTTGGTGATCTGGGCCGTCTTCTTTACACTCTGAATTCGCCTTTGAATATCCCGTAACGTCGCCATTCCGTACCTCTCGGGGTTGGATCCGCCTTTTTCAGGCCCTCACGAAGAAGCGGGAAAAACTCACTCTACGCTGAAGGTCGCCTTGAATTCCTCGAGGACCTTGCTCAACTGGTCCGCGTACTCATCCGAGATCTTTTTCTCCTTCTTCAGTACCTCCAGGATCTCCGGATGGCGTGACTCGATGAACTGATAGAACTCGGTCTCGAACTTCGTGACGGCCTCCTCCGGATAGTCGTCCAGGTAACCGTTCGTTCCGGCATAGATCAGCAGGATCTGCTTCTCCACGGACAGCGGCTTGTACTGGGGTTGCTTGAGGAGTTCGACAAGCCGCCTTCCTCGTTCGAGCTGGGCCAGGGTCGCCTTGTCCAGGTCGCTGCCGAACTGCGCGAAGGCCTCCATTTCCCGGAACTGGGCCAGGTCGAGCCGGAGCGAGCCCGCCACCTGCTTCATCGCCTTGATTTGCGCATTACCTCCCACCCGCGACACGCTCAGCCCAACGCTGATCGCCGGCCGCACGCCCGAGTAAAACAGGTCGGTCTCGAGAAAGATCTGCCCGTCGGTGATTGAAATAACGTTAGTAGGAATATAAGCGGAAACGTCGCCAGCCTGCGTCTCGATGATCGGCAGGGCGGTCAGGGAACCCCCGCCGCGCTCGTCGCTCATCTTGGCGGCGCGCTCGAGGAGGCGCGAGTGCAGGTAGAAGACGTCGCCCGGAAAGGCCTCGCGGCCCGGCGGCCTTCGGAGAAGGAGGGAAAGCTGGCGGTACGCAACCGCGTGCTTGGAAAGGTCATCGTAGATGAGCAGCGCATGCTTCCCGTTGTCCCGGAGGAACTCGCCCATCGTGCAGCCCGAATAGGGTGCAATGAACTGAAGGGTAGCCGGATCCGATGCGGTCGCGGCGATCACGCAGGTGTAGTCCATGGCCCCGAAGCTTTCCAGTTTGTCGACCACCTGGGCCACGGTGGACTGTTTCTGCCCGATGGCGACATAAAAGCAGAAGACCGGCTGGTCGGTATCGTGGGTGCTTTTCTGGTTGATGATCGTATCCACGGCGATCGCGGTCTTTCCGGTCTGACGGTCCCCAATGATCAGCTCCCGCTGGCCCCGCCCGATGGGGATCATCGAATCGATCGCCTTGATACCGGTCTGCACCGGCTCCTTGACGGGCTGACGGGCGACGATGCCCGGCGCCTTGACCTCGATCCGGCGCTGCTCCTGCGCCTCCACCGGACCCTTGCCGTCCAGGGGCTGTCCCAGGGGGTCCAGCACCCGCCCCATGACCCCATCGCCCACCGGGACCTCCACGATCCTGCCGGTCCGCTTGACCGTGTCCCCCTCCTTGATGTGGGTCACCTCACCGAGAACCGTGGCGCCCACATTGTCTTCCTCAAGGTTCAGGACCATGCCGTGCAGGCCTCCGGGAAATTCGATCAGCTCCCCGGCCATGACCTTCTCGAGCCCGTGGATGCGCGCGATTCCGTCGCCCACGGAAAGGACAACCCCGGTTTCGCTGTACTCGACCGTCTTCTCGTAGTCTGCGATCTGCTGCTTGATAATCCCGCTGATCTCTTCTGCACGGATTCCCACTGCCACGTCTATTCCCCTTTCATGCTCTCTTTAAGGGTCTCAAGCTGGGTCCTGACAGAGCCGTCAAAAACCATCCCGTCGACCTTGCAAATCACCCCTCCCAGGAGATCCCTGTCTTCCGACCGGTCCAGCAGAATCTCCTTCCGGAACTTCTCTTCCAGGGCCTTGCGGATGGCCGAAACCTCCGCCTCTTCGAGCTTCCGGGCCGTTACCAGTTTTCCTCGCAACCGGCCCGCCAGCGAATCCTCCAGGCGCTGGTAGGCCGCACGGATGGCCGGCAGATAACGAAGCCGCTCTTTGTCGACAAGGAGCTGGAGAAGCCGGGAACAAATTGTTCCCATCCCCATCTTGTCGCTGATCTCTTTCAGGATGGCCTTGCGCTTCCTGCGATTGTGAATCGGGTCGCAGAGGACCTTTCTGAGAAGTTCGTTCTCCTCGAAAAGGTCCACAAAATCCCCGATCTCCTCCCCGATCTCCCGCCAGGTGCCCTGCTCCTGTCCAAGGGCGATCAGCGCCTTGGCGTACCGCCTTCCAATGACTTCCTCTTTCACTGGACCTCTCCGATCTTGTCGATGTAGGTCTGCACCCACTTCCGCTGATCTTCCGGGGTAACGGCCCGCCGGATCGCATCCTCGGCCATCTTGGCGGTCAACTCAGCCGCCTCCTTCCGCAACGCCTGCTTTGCCTGTGCCACCTCTTGCCTGGCCGTCAACTCCGCCTGTTCAAGGATCCTCGCCGCCTGCCTTTTCGCCTCTTCGATGATCGACGCCCGCTCTTTCTCCGCATCCACCCTGGCAAGCTCGAAGAGTGTCTCGATCTCCGCATCCAGCTCGGAAATCCGGGCCTGGTACTCCAGATACTTGTCCTCGGCCGCCTTCTTGGCCCGGGTCGCCTCTTCCATGGCCGTCCGGATCTCTTCGCTTCTCTTTGCAAAGGCCCCACCGGCGTTCTTCCGATAGACATAGACCAGGAGGATAACCAAGAGGATGAGGTTGATCGTCTGGAAGAGCATCGGCTTGCTGAAAAGGGCCGCATGCTGCGCCTCCGGGTGGCCTTCGTCCCCGCCGCCGGCGGCAAGGACGACAGGGCCGGCAAGGACGAGAACAGCCCCCGCGATCAGGAACGCAACCCACATCCTCACGAACCAAGACTCAAGCCGACTTCTCCTACCGCAATGCGTCGCTCTCACGAAACCGGTCTCCCCAATAGCTTCTCCGTCAATATATGCGACAGTCCGGCCGCCTCTTCCCGCAGACGACCCCTCGCCTCTGCACTCTCTTGCGAAATCTCCGCCCGAATGCCTTCCAGGATCCCCTGGGCCTCTTCCCTGGCCTTGCCCAGGTGCTCCCGGGCCTCGCCTCTGGCCTCCTCCCGGGCCTTTGCCCGCTCCTGCTGCGCCCGGCTCCTGGCCTCGGCGATCCTGGCCCTGTAACTCGCGTCCAGCCGATCGGTTTCCTCTTTGAGGCGTTGCGCCTCTTCTTCCGCTCCCTCGATCTGCTCGCCCCGGCCCTTCAAGACCTCGGAAATCGGGCTCAAGATGAAGGCCTTGATCACATAGAGGGCCACCAGGAAGATGACGGCCTGCATGATGAGCGAAGAGTTCGGCATGATCTGTTCCATCGTCTTCTCCCCGAGCCGTTGCCCGCCGGCCGCTAATGGATGGTCAATAAGGCATAAATCCTGTTCAGCTCCTCCGCGGAGGAGAAACGGATCTGGATCTTGCCGCCTCTCTTGCCCTGCTGAATGGTCACCCGCGTACCGAACCGCTTCGAGAGTTCATCCTGGACCGCCTGTATGTCCGGGTCCACGGGCGTGGGTCGCCTTGCCTGCCCGGCCCCGGCCCCCTTCAGGGCCTGGACGCGCTTTTCCGCCTCCCGGACGGAAAGCCCCTTCTCCTTGATCATGCCCCACAGCTTGAGCTGAAGGATCTCCCGGTCCAGGGCCAGGAGGGCCCGGGCGTGTCCCGGACTCACTCGCCCCGATGCCAGGTCCTCCTGAATCTCCCGGGGAAGCTGCAGGAGGCGCATCGTATTGGCGACGGACGAGCGGTCCTTGCCCACCCGCTGCGCCAGTTCCTCCTGGGTGATCCGGAGCCGGGTCAACATCTGTTTGTAAGCCCTGGCCTCTTCGATGGGGTTCAGGTCTTCACGCTGGATGTTCTCCAGGACCGACAGCTCGAGGCTGTCCAGTTCCTCGGCCTCACGGACCAGCACCGGCACCTCTTTCAGTCCGGCCTGCCTGGCCGCCCTCAGACGTCTTTCTCCGGCGATGAGTTCGTAGCGGTTCCCGACCCTGCGCACCAGCAGGGGTTGCAGGATCCCCTTCTCCCGGATCGTGGCCGCCAGGGCTTGCAGGGCCTGCTCGTCAAAACGCTTCCTCGGCTGATCCGGATTGGGCCGGATCTGTTCCACCGGGCAGGGGAACGTCCCCCGCGGGGCGCCCCCTTCCTCCTCGCTCGACGGTATGAGCGCGCCGAGCCCTTTTCCCAACGCTGGTTTTTTAGCCATATTCCGCTTCTCTCATGAAAACAGGATTTCCCGGGCCAACTCCAGGTAGCTCTCGGCCCCTTTGCACCCTATGTCGTACAGGATGACAGGCTTTCCGTGACTCGGGCTTTCACTGAGTTTGATGTTTCTCGGGATAACCGTCTCAAACACCTTATCTGGAAAATGCTTGCGTACTTCCTCACCGACCTGGTGAGACAGGTTGTTTCTTCCGTCGAACATGGTGAACAGGATACCCTCTATTTCGAGGCGGGAGTTCAGTTCCTCCCGCGTGAGCCGGATGGTGTGCAGGAGCTGCCCGAGCCCTTCCATGGCGTAATACTCGCACTGGATAGGAATCAGGACCGAGTCGGATGCCGCAAGGGCGTTGATGGTCAGGAGGGTCAGGGACGGGGGACAATCCACCAGAACGTATTCGTAGGCGGCCTGGACCTCTTCCAGGGCGTCTCCCAGCAGTCTTTCCCGATTCTCCAGGCCTACGAGCTCCACCTCTGCTCCGAACAGCTGGGTGTTGGCGGGGACCAGATCGAGATAGACGAGTGCCGTTTTCTGGACAACCTCTTTGAGGCGCTTCGAGCCTATCAACACGTCGTAAACGGTTGAGGAAAGGGTATCTTTTTCAATCCCTAGTCCGCTGGTCGTATTTCCCTGCGGATCCAGATCCACGAGAAGGGTCTTCCTCTCCGCGGCGGCCAGGCTTGCGGACAGATTCAGGGCCGTCGTCGTCTTTCCGACCCCTCCCTTCTGGTTCGCTACGGATACGATCCTTCCCATAAGGCAATCGACACCCCGAGGAGGCCTGTATCAGGCAGTCATGCGAGTGTATTTATCACAAAGGCCAAAAAAAAACAAGGGGGCACAAAATCTCGGAAGGAAGATGTTTCACGTGAAACAATCGGGCCGTTACTGAATCACGATCAGATGCCTGCTCCGTTCGAAGCCCGGAAGCCGGTAGGGATGCACACGGACCACGCTTCGCCCGTGGCTCGAGGCCGCCCTCCGCAGGGCCTCCAGTTCGTCGTCCTCGATCGATCCCTTCATCAGCAAAACCCTGCCCTGGGGGGCCAGTACCCGTAGTCCCTCCTCCAGGACCTGCGGGCCGGGCAACGCTGCCCGGGTAATGATCGCATCGAAGGGCAGACCCGAAATACCCTCTTCGACGGCCCGGTCTCCCAGCCTGGCCCAGATCACCTGGACCTCTTCGAGGGCGAGACGATCAACGACGTGCTGGTTGAAGGACGCCTTCTTCCTGCGGGCCTCGACAAGCGCAACGAACAGGTCAGGCCTGAGTATTTTGATCGGAATACCGGGAAATCCGCCGCCGGGCCCCACATCCAGCAGCCTGCTTGCATCCGGTAGGTGAGCGAGGGGGACCAAGGAGTCCAAGACATGTCTGAGCAGCACCTCCCCGGGGTCCTTTGCGGCGGTCAGGTTGATCTTTTCGTTCCACCGGAGCAGTTCATCCACGAAGGTCCGGATCTGCGCGGCCTGATCCGCGGTGGGCTCGACGCCGAAGGAAGATGCGTGGCCGAGGAATGCCTCCATGGCGCGATCCATCTCCCGGATGTCCTGCTCCTTGCGAGCCCGTGGCACCTGCCCCCCCCGGTGTCAACTTTGAGAGCGGTTAGCTTTTACAAGTTCCTCCAACAGGGCATCCACATACCCCGCTATTTCCTCGAAGCATCTGACATATGCCCGTTTCAGCCGGCCGTAGGGGTCCGGGATCGGCCGCTCGGCTCCATCGGCCGGCGACCCGTACCGGCTCAACATCCGCGTCTTGTCCAGGGCATCCGGGACCAGATCGACCACGGCCTGGAGATGCTCCATCTCCATCGTCACCACCAGGTCGCTCGCCTCGATCATCTCGGCGGTCAGCCTTCTAGCCACGTGCCCCGAGATGTCGATCCCCCTTTCCGCACAGACCTTGATCGCGTACCGGGCGGCCGGTTCCCCGGTCAGGCCCCAGGTGCCCGCCGAAGAGACACGGATGCCCTTCAGCCCCTTCTCCTGGATACGCTCCTTCAGGATGCCTTCCGCCATGGGGCTTCTGCACAGATTGCCCGTACATACGAAGAGCACCCTTTGCATGTCTCTCCCCTTCACGCTCGTGCCTGCTTGCGCCGCAGCCGCGCCAGCCTTTTCTCGAGCTTCGCCCGTTTCCTGGAATCGTCGCGGTCCGTGCGCTCGAGGGCGCGCAACACCAGGTCGATCGCCTGGTCGTACTGCCTGGTTCGATGCTCCAGGTGTTTTGCCAGTTCCACACAACACGCCGAAAACCCATGTCCTTCCCGTTCGATCAACTCCCGCCAGATCCGGGCGGCCTCTTCAAAGCGCCCGGCCCGCCTCTGTTGTCCGGCGAGATGGAACAGGGCCCTGTCCTTCTCCGCGGAAGCCCCTTCGCGGCGGGATGCCGCCTCGAAATATTCGCCCCCCACGCCCGCCATCCCCCGTCTTTCGTAATATCTCCCAACGGAAAACAGGTTCGACCGGGTCGGATCTTTTTCCTTGAGACTTTCGTCGATATGAATGACCATCGCCGCCATGGTCAGCACGTCCATGGCGTTGTGGTACACGATGCGGTCCAGGTCCCGCACATCCCCCTCATGAATATATCGGAAGTAGACCCCCGGGATTGCCTCCCCCGCGATGTCAGTGCCCTCCCGGACGACTCCGAGCCGCTCCCGTTCGATCGTCCCGAGCCTGCAATCCTCCATCCGCCCGGACCAGAGCCTCCTGGCCGCATAAAGCAGGTCCCAGGAGACCATCTCCCGGAGCGTTTCCGGCCGGCCGTGCAGGGCGAAGCGAGCCTCCAGCAGGGGGATATCAAAGGCCTTGCCATTGAACGTGACCAGGTGCCGGAAGGGCGCCATGATCTTGCCTATGTGGGCCAGGAACGCGGGCTCCTCGTCGAAACGCCTCAGGAAGGCCTGGTGGATGTGGTACCTCCCCCCCCGAAAGTAGCCCAACCCGACCAGGAACCCATAGGTGCCCGTACCCAGCGACAGCCCGGTCGTCTCCAGGTCGAGGAAGAGGAAATCCTCGGCCCGGCTCGGAACGCCCTCGCCCCCGCCGCAGAAAGGGCTCAAGGCGCTCAAGTCCACATCCCGAAAGGCCCCGATACGGTAGCCGCCGTGGCGGTAGGTCTCCCGGTAGACCGCCTTGACCTCGTAGCAGGCACCGACAGGGGTCCCCACCTCCCTGCCGCCGAGCGCCTCCTCCAGACGGGACGGACCGCGCTCTTCCGGTCCGGCGGCCCGAGAGAGAGGCCGCCTGGCGTGTCTCCGCTCAATCCGCTCGAGCTGTTCACGCAAGGACGAGGTCCTCGTCCCGGCCCGCCGCCCGGGCCGGCCGGTCACTCCGAATGCGCGCTCGAGGCGCCTCAGCCTCTCCCGGGGATCATCCACTCGAGCAGCCTCACAGCGTCCCGCTTCGCCCGTTCCCCCGCCGCACCGGGGGGCCCGACACAGGAGGGACAGCCATCTGAGCAGTCACACCCCTCGATTACGGACAGGCTGCCGCGGACCAGGTCTGCCCGCCGGGAGAAGAGGTGCGAACTCAGGCCGACCCCGCCGGGGTATGCGTCATACAGGAAAAGGGTCGGCTGAAACCCCTGGACCCGCTCGCCTGTTTCGTCAAAGGGAGCCCCGTTTTCCCCGAAGGCGGGGCGATCCTGTCGAATCCGGTCCGTTTCGGCGGGGAAAAACCACTGCAGGTAGGGATCTCCGATGCACCTGCCGAGATCCCGTGTTTCACACATCAGCAGGAAGGAGGCGACATGCTGCATCGCATAGCCGGCCCCGGCAAGGGCCTCCAGCAGTTCCTGAACCGAAAGCCCGATCTCATGGGCCTCTTCCGGGGGCACCGTGACCCAGAATGCGGTCGTGTGCATCTCCTGGTCCGGCAGAGCGACCTGGCCGTATCCGAGGTTCTCCACCGTATAGAACTTCAGCTTTTTGAACCCCGCCACGTGATTCACCACGTGCACCTCGCCTTCGTGAAAACGGGATCCGCCCGGCCCGGCATCCTCCGGGTCGGAAAGGGCCACGTCCAGGATCTTCAGGTGCGTGTAAAGCACCGCCTCGGTGTAGTAGTCCGCGGCCGTGGGGGTGACAAAGGCCTTGCGGTTGGCGTAGTCCAGCGTCTCGACCTGATATTGCCGGCTTTCCACCATGTAGATCGCGCCGGGATAGACGGTCAGGGGAGCGCTCTCGAAATCCACTTCGCCCAAAACCTGATTCCCCGCCGACTTGTCCACGACCACGAAATTCTCGGCCGCGACGCTTCGAAGGCTGATCCGGTCGGCGGGGTAGCTGTCCTCCGCCCAATACCAACGGTCCCCCAGCCGCCTGAGCACCCTTTTTTCCGCCAGAAAATCCAGGATTTCCTCGAGTTCCGCCCCCCCGAAGGCCTCGCCCTTCCGAAAGGGAAGCTCAAAGGCGGCGCACTGGATGTGACTCAACAGGATCGTCAGGTTTTCCGGGTTCAGGCGGGCATGTTCCGGGGACCGACCGAAGAAATAATCGGGATGCCGAATGATAAACTGGTCCAGCGGCGTGCTCCTCGCAACGAGAACCGCGCAAGACAACCCGCTCCCCCTGCCCGCCCTGCCGGCCTGCTGCCAGGTGCTGGCGATGCTACCCGGATATCCGGTCAGGATGCAGGCCTCCAGGCTCCCGATGTCCACCCCCAGCTCCAAGGCGTTCGTACTCACAACGCCCCGGGTCTTGCCCTCCCGCAGCCCCCTTTCGATCTCCCGCCTCAGGTTGGGCAGATAACCGCCCCGGTATCCCCGTATCCGCTCTTCCCGGTCCTTGCCGGCCCCCGCGAACCGGTCCTTCAGGTATTTCGTCAGGATCTCCACGTTGAGACGCGTCGTAGCGAACACGATCGTGGAGATCCCGCTTCGGAGAAACTCGCCGGCGATCTTCTGGGCCATCGCAAGGGGCGATTTGCGCAGCCCGAGCGCCTTCTGTACCACCGGCGGGTTGACGAAATAGAATCGTTTCTCCCCTTGCGGCGAGCCGTTCCGGTCTATGAGCGCCACGTCTCCCTCTACGAGCCGGCGGGCCACCTCTGCCGGATTCGCGATCGTGGCGGAGCAGCAGATGAACCGCGGCGTCGACCCGTAATGCCGGCACACCCGGTGGAGACGCCGCATCACGTTGACCATGTGACTCCCGAAAACCCCCCGGTAGGTATGCGTTTCGTCGATCACGACGAAGGAAAGATTCCTGAAAAACTCGCTCCATTTCGTATGATGGGGCAGGATCCCGGCGTGCAGCATGTCCGGATTCGTGATCACCACGAGGGCCTTCTTGCGTATCGCCCGTCGAACGTCGCCGGGGGTGTCGCCGTCGTAGGTATAGGCCTTCACGCCTTCCGCCAGGCCGCCGGCCAGGCCCTCGAATTCGGCAAGCTGGTCCTGGGCGAGGGCCTTCGTGGGAAACAGGTACAGGGCCCTGGTGTTTCGATCGCCTTCGATGGCGTTCAGCACGGGAAGATTGTAGCAGAGCGTCTTGCCGGATGCCGTGGGCGTGACCACGATCACGTTCTCACCGGCCGTCACCCGTTCGAAGGCCTCTGCCTGATGGGAATAGAGCCGCGTAATCCCCTTCAGCCGCAATGCGTCCCGCAACGAATCGCACAGGCCCTCGGGGGCCTCGGCGAACTCTCCCGCCCGCGGCGGCAGGCACACCCTGGCGGTGAGGCAGGGAGCAAAGAATCTTGCGCCCTCGAGATCCTCGAGCACGCCGGACAGGTCTCGCCGCTTCATTCCAGGCGTCATCGCCTCCGTCCATGCCTTTTGGCCGGCTTCTCCAGATCGAGGTCGGATGCCCTTTCCGGGAATCGTTTCCGG
>WFRX01000115.1 GCA_015486285.1 bacterium | reverse complement strand
TGGAGGTCCAGAATCCCGGGCACGATCGGCCTTCTTTCATAAATCCGCATCGTGTCGTGAACCCAGAGCTTGGTCGCCTGGTCGATCAGCACGACGAGGCCTCCCACCCCGAAAAGCAGGTTGTACCGGCGCGGCCACTTCACATCCATCCTCCTTCGTTCCATCAAGAAATCTGTTTCAGCTCCTGCACACAACGGTCACAGATGGAAGGGTGGTCGGGATGCGTGCCCACCGAGGGGGAGTAGACCCAGCACCGGTTGCACTTCTCTCCGGGGGCCCTGTCCACCTCGATGGCGAGTCCGGGGATCTCCCCGCTCCGGAAGATCTCCTCTCCCTCCAGCCCCTCTTCGATCGTTACTTCCGATACGATACAGAGCCGGCGCAACGAGAAGGGGAAGGTTTCCAGGAACTCGCGCCACCCGTCAGGGGGGGCTACCCGGACCCAGGCATCCAGGGCGTGCCCGATCTTCTTCTCCGTCCGGGCGATTTCCAGGGCCCTGGACACCTCTTGTCGGAACCGGAAGATTCTTGTCCAGCGCTCTTCCATGCCGGTATCCTCCCAGCCCGGCTCCACATCCGGCAGGGAGCAGAGGTGGACGCTTTCCGGCTTGCCCTCGTGGTCCGGGATCCAGTGCCAGATGTCCTCGGTGGTGAAAGAGAGGATCGGCGCCAGGAGGCGGGTAAGGGCGTGCAGGATCTCGTAGAGAGTCGTCTGGGCGGACCGCCTGACCCGGGAATCGGGCGCGGACACGTAGAGGATCTCTTTGATCACGTCCAGGTAGACGGAACTCATGTCTACTACACAGAAATCGAGTGCGCGGTGGTACACGGTGTGAAACTCGTACCGATCGTAGGCCTGCCGCAGCCTCTTGATCAGGCGGGCCAGCCGGAGCATGGCCCAACGATCCAGCTCGGACCGCTCGGGGACCGGGACCGCGTGGCGTCCGGGCTCAAAATCGAAAAGGTTCCCCAACATGAACCGGGCCGTGTTTCGTATCTTTCGGTACGACTCGGAAAGCCGGGTGAGGATCTCTTCCGAGATGCGGATGTCGTCCCGATAGTCCTCTGCAGAAACCCACATCCGGATGATTTCCGCCCCGTACCGGGAGGTGAGTTCCATGGGGTCGATGGTGTTTCCCAGGGACTTGGACATCTTTCTGCCCGTGCCGTCGACCACGAAGCCGTGGGTCAGGACGTTTCGGTAGGGCGCGATCTCACGCGTGCCGACCGAGACGAGCAGGGAAGAGTGAAACCAGCCCCTGTGCTGGTCGCTGCCCTCCAGATACATGTCTGCCGGGTATTTCAGATTCGGGCGCCTGAGCAGGACGGAGGAGAAGCTCGCCCCGGAGTCGAACCAGACATCCAGGATATTGTTGTCCTTCACGAAGGTCGACCCCTTGCATTTCTTGCAGGCCGTGCCGGCAGGGAGAAAGGTCTCGGCCGGATCCGAGAACCAGCAGTCGGAGCCATCCTTTTCGAACCGGTCCGCCACGCCCCGGATCACCGATCCGTCGAGAAGGATCTCGTTGCAGGAGGCACAGTGGAAGGCGATGATGGGCACACCCCAGGACCTCTGCCGGGAGATACACCAGTCCGGCCGATTCTCGATCATGGAGTAGATGCGTTCACGGCCCCAATGGGGGATCCATTCGACTTTCATGATGTTTTCCAGGGCCTTCTGCCGCAGGCCGTTCGCCTCCATGGAGATGAACCACTGCTTCGTGGCCCTGAAGATGATCGGCTCCTTGCACCTCCAGCAGTGGGGGTACGAATGTGCGAGCCGATCTTCCTTGAGCAATGCGTCCCTTTCGCGGAGCAGGGCGGCTACGCTTGCATCGGCGTCGAAAACGAACTGGCCCTGGAAGGGGGACGCGTCTTCCGTGAACCGGCCCGCGTCGTCCACGGGTGCCAGGACGTCCAGGCCGTAACGCAGACCGACCTCGAAGTCCTCCTGGCCGTGGCCGGGCGCGGTATGAACGCAACCCGTTCCCTGCTCCAGGGTCACGTGATCTCCGAGGACGATGACGGAATCGCGCTCGTAAAGGGGGTGGCGGCAGCGAAGGCCCTCCCATCGGCTGCCCGGCAGGCTTCCCACCATCTCGTAGGATGCGAATCCAAGCTCTTTCATGACCGCCTCGACGAGGTCCTCGGCCATCACGAGACAGCGGCCGTCGGGCACCTTGACCGCTGCGTAGGAATAGGCCGGGTGGAAGGCCACGGCGAGGTTCGCCGGGATGGTCCACGGGGTCGTGGTCCAGATCAGGACCGAGGTCTTGTCCCGCGGGAGATTCCCCAGAGGGGAGGGGGCCTCCGAGACGAGAGGGAACCGGACGTAGATCGACGGCGAGGTGTGGTCATGGTATTCCACCTCGGCCTCCGCCAGGGCGGTCCTGCACCGGGCGCACCAGTAGATGGGCTTTCTGCCTCGATAGACGCTGCCCTTGTCCACCAGGGTGGCGAATTCCCGGACGATCTGTGCAACGTACCCGGGATTCATGGTGAGATAGGGATCCTCCCAGACGCCGAGAACGCCCAGCCTCTTGAATCCCCCCTTCTGAAGCTCGATGAACTTACGGGCGTAGGCCCTGCACTCCTGCCGAATGGCCGGTATGGGAAGGTCCTTCTTCCGTTCCCCGAGCATCTTGTCGACCTGGTGTTCGATAGGCAGCCCGTGGCAGTCCCAGCCCGGCACGTAGGTGCTGTCCCAGCCAGCCATGAACCTCTGTTTGACGATGATATCCTTGAGGATCTTGTTCAGTGCCGTCCCCGTGTGAATGCTTCCGTTCGCATAGGGCGGGCCGTCGTGGAGGATGAACTTGTCCCTTCCCCGTGCCTTTTCCCGGATCCGTTCGTAAAGGCGGGTCGTTTCCCACCTTTCCAGGAGTTCCGGCTCCCTCTTGCTGAGCCGGGCCTTCATAGGGAACTCCGTCTTCGGGAGGTTCAGCGTGGATTTGTACCTTTTGGCGTCATCTTGTTTTCTCGAGGATCCCATATCCTTCGTCTCTCAGTCTTGCGAGGAACCCTTGCCGCGGCGCATCGCGGGTGGGGGAAAACGACTTGCTCTACCCGAAAAAGAACGAAAAATCATAGCATCAAGCGCAGGAAAAAAAAAGAAGACCGCGTCGCCGGGGTATGGGGCCGGGGCGCGATCGTTGATTTCTCTCCCCGTATGCGTTATCAATCAAAACGCTGACAGCTCTGTGCGAAGAGAGATATACCATGGTCCATCGAGTCCGGGAGCGCCGGAAGGAGGCGGAAAGGCGCCATGCCGGCGGTCCGGGCATTCGACGTTCGGCCCCTGATCCCCGGTCCCCGGCAGCCCTGGAGTCTTCATGCGCATTGTACGATACACGGTGAACGGCGAGGCCCGGTACGGCGCTCTCGATGCCGGGGACGGTATCCGCTCCCTGACGGCCGCCCCTTTTGACGGCCTGGTTTACGGTGAGGAGCGCCACCGTCTTTCCGAGGTGGAGTTGCTGGCCCCGTGCGAGCCGTCGAAGATCGTGGGCATCGGCCTGAATTACCGCGACCATGCCGGTGAACTCGGGCTGGAATTACCGGACGAGCCCATGTTGTTCCTGATGCCGGACACCGCGGTCATCGGGCCGGGCGGCACAATCCGCTGTCCGGAGATGAGCGAGAGGGTGGACTATGAGGGGGAACTGGGGATCGTGGTCGGCCGGCCCGCCTTCCGCATTCGGCTGGAAGATGCGGCCGACTACATATTCGGGTACACCTGCTTCAACGACGTGACGGCCCGAGACCTCCAGGTGCGGGACACACAGTTCACCCGCTCGAAGGGCTTTGATACCTTCGCCCCGATCGGTCCCTGGATCGTGACCGACATCGATCCCGGGGCCCTCGACATCGAGACGTACCTGAACGGGGCCCGAAAGCAGTGTTCCAACACCCGCCAACTGGTGTTTGACCCATTCTATCTCGTTTATTTCATCTCCTGGGTCATGACCTTGCAGCCCGGAGACGTGATTGCCTCGGGGACCCCGGCGGGTATCGGCCCGATGCAGCCGGGAGACCGCGTCGAGGTTCGGATTCAAGGGGTCGGGAGCCTGATCAATGATGTGGGGGCATGGGGGGAGGCCCCGGCCGGTCCATGAGGGACCAGAAAAGAGGAGGGGACATGAGCAAGACGAGACTCGCGAAACGGATCCTTGATCTGCCGCCTTACCTGTTTGCGGAGCTGGACCGCGCAAAGGCCGAGCTGGAGGCCGAGGGGAAGGAGGTGATCAGCCTGGGAATCGGAGATCCGGACATGCCGACTCCGGAGCCGATCATCGAGGTCTTGAAGCGGGAGGCCGAGGAGCCGGCCAACCACCAATACCCGAGCTACGAGGGGCTCCTCGAGTTCCGGCAGTCGGTGGCGGAGTGGTACGATAAAAGGTTCGGGGTCTCCCTGGATCCTGTTTGCGAGGTGATCAGCCTGATCGGTTCCAAGGAGGGGATCGCCCACCTGCCCCTGGCCTTCGTCGATCCCGGGGACGTCGGCCTCTACACGGATCCGGGCTATCCGGTCTACAGGGTGGCCATTGCCTTTGCCGGGGGTACGGCGGTGGGCCTTCCGTTGAAAGAAGAGAACGGGTTTCTGCCCGATCTGGACGCGGTTCCCGCCGAAGCGGCCCGCAAGGCCAAGATCCTCTATCTCAACTACCCGAACAACCCGACCGCGGCGACGGCGGATGAGGCGTTTTTCGAAAAGGTGGTCGCTTTCGCCCGGCGCCATGAAATCCTGGTGTGCCATGACGCGGCTTACACGGAGATCTCCTTTGACGGGTACAAGGCTCCCAGCTTTCTCCAGGTAAAGGGCGCCAAGGAGGTGGGCATCGAGTTCCACTCCCTGTCGAAGACGTACAACATGACGGGATGGCGGATCGGGTTCTGCGTGGGCAATGAGGACGCGGTGGCGGGGCTGGGGAAGGTCAAGACCAATATCGACTCGGGCGTGTTTCAGGCGGTGCAGTACGCGGGCGTGGAGGCGCTCCTGCGCAATGGGAAAATTCCCGCGCGGCTGAGCAGGATTTACCAGGAGAGGCGGGACCGGGTGGTGGAAGGGCTGCGGGCCTGCGGTTTGAACCCCTTCGTTCCCCGGGCCGCGTTTTATATCTGGTGCCCCGTGCCCGGGGGGATGGACTCGAAGGAATTCGCCGGCAAGCTCCTGGTCGAGGCCGGCGTGGTCGTAACCCCGGGGGTGGGCTTCGGCGAGCACGGGGAGGGATATTTTCGTATCACTCTCACGCAGAGCGAGGAAAAGATCGAGGAAGCGATGGTGCGGATTCAAGACGTGGCGAAGGAACTCTGGTAGAGAACGGCTCGCGGTCAAAGGTGACAGGGAAGAGGGCGCGGAAAAGGGGGGCCGCCGTGAAGCGGGCCGGTTGCCCGAGAGCTTTCCCTGGGTGTCCGGCAATGAGCTTGTACTCCCCCCTTGTTCCCCTTGCCTGTGTGAGGACTGGAATGGCCTCGAAGCAGCCACCGAAAAGCTCGGCTGCATCCTTGCATATTGCCACGGTGGGCGTAGGCTCCAACCTCGGGGATCGGGAGGAGACCATGCGCAAGGCGATCCTGCGGCTCGGAGCGCAACGCGGGAATCGCCTCCATGCCTGCTCGTCCCTGTATGAGACCGCGCCCTTTGGCAAGACCGATCAAGGGTGGTTCCTGAATTGCGTGATCCAGCTCCGCACCTCGCGGGGGATGCGGGGTTTCTTTCGGGGGCTCCAGGAGTGCGAAGCCTTTTTCGGCAGAACGCGCGGAGAGCGATGGGGGCCCAGGACCCTGGATCTCGATCTCCTCTTTTTTGACCGCGTGATCCATGCGGACGCCGAGCTGACGGTTCCCCATCCGGGCGTTGCGATGCGGCGTTTCGTCCTGGAGCCCTTGTGCGAGATAGCGCCCGACCTGGTACACCCTTCCCTGGGGATAACGGCGAGCGGGCTCCTCGCTCGCGTGGCAGACTCCTCAGCGGTTGTGTGTCTTGGGAGACGGCCTGTCCCCGGATTCGCTTGCCAAGCCCCGGAGGCGTGATGGGCGGTTGCACCCCTCCCTTGTGGGGCCTGGGTGCAGGCGTTATAATGTATTAATACGGCTACGAAAATTCAAAATCAAAATATTTTCTAGTTTTGCTATTGACAAGCAGGCCGATTTCCAATAAATATATAACGTTGTTAATGAAATCAGGAACAAAACTTTAACAAAACCTTTTCACGCGAACGCCTTGAGGAGAGGAAGCTACAAGCGAGGGGCATTTTCCGGCGAAGAAGAGGGTTTTATCCGCGTATCGAATCCTGTCTTTATGATTGCCTCTCTCAGGGCAGGGGACAGAAGGAAAGGGGGAAAAGGTCATGGTCAAACGAAACAAATCGAACTACATCATCCAGTCGGTCGCTCACGCGTTGGATGTGCTGGAAGAATTCAAAGGGGACGCCGTCGAGCTGGGCGTCACGGAACTCAGTAAGAAGCTCAAGCTTCACAAGAACAATATTTTCCGCCTTCTGGCCACCCTGGAGGCGCGAGGGTATATCGAGCAGAACAAATCGACGGAGAACTACCGGCTGGGGTTGAAGAGTCTCGAACTCGGCCAAACCTTCATTCGCCAGATGGGGTTGCTCCGACAGGCGAGACAGACCCTGGAGCAGCTCGCTGAGAACGCGAACGAGACCGCATACCTGGCCATTATTCGAAACCATGACGTCATCTATCTGGACGTGGTGGAGGCCAACCAGACGGTCCGGGTGGCTTCCCGAGTAGGCCTGAGGTTGCCGCCCTACTGCACGGCGGTGGGAAAGGTCCTGGTCGCCTCCGATTCGGAGGAGGAAATCCGCAAAAGGCTCCCCGAACACATGGAAAAAAGGACCCCGAAGACGATGGTCGATCCGAAGGGCATCGTCGAGCACCTGAAGAAGGTGCATGCCCAGGGCTATGCCATCGACGATGAGGAGTTCGAAGAAGGCGTACGGTGCATCGCCGCGCCCGTGCGGGACTACACCGGGAATGTCGTGGCCGCCGTCTCTATTTCCGGCCCCGCCATGCGGATGACCGAGAAGAAGATCGTTGATGACCTCATCCGTGCCGTCAGAGATGCCGCGGAGGAAATTTCCAGGCGGCTCGGGTATCACACCCGCGAGGAAGCGCTTGCCTGACCGGGGGTGCAAGACAGGGGCGGGATGGTGTCGACGCCCTGAGTTCTTTCGCCCGCCATTCGACCCTTCCGCCCCGGGCGCGGCGGACGCCGCCGTAGAGCCTGTTGACGGCCCGTGAG
>WFRX01000114.1 GCA_015486285.1 bacterium | reverse complement strand
TCGCCCGGCCCACCCCCTCTCCATCCCCGCATCGGAGGGCCGTAACCATCTCTCCCCCGGCCCGCACGATCTTTTCGAAGAGGCGGTGCACCCTTCGATCACCATCCAGGTGCCGCTTGCAAACCTCCCAGTTGTTCACGCCCGAAGAGCGGGAAGTACCGGTATAGACGAGGAGAAGGCTCTTTTCCAACTCTCCCGCACGGCAAGGCAGGGATTCCCGGCACACCTCCCCCGGCCTCCACCACAAGGCCTGCACACCGCCCCAGAGGGCCGGGTAGTAGTCCTGCATACCGGCAGGCGCCTTGATGAGCCCCGTCTCGAGGTCCCGCACCAGCGTCAGCAATCGGTCTCGCCGTATCTCCTGTCTCGCGCTTCTCAGCAAGGCCGCGCAGAAGGCGACCAGCAATGCGGAGGAGCCGGCCAGCCCCGCCCCCCGGGGGACGTCCGACTGAAACTCTATACGCAGCCCCTGTCTAACGGAGAAATGGCGAAGCACTCTGGCAAAGAGTTCGTACCTCGGGTGGGAAGGAATGCCCCTTGCACTGTTCCACTCGACCCCGTTCCGGCCATTTCGATCGGCGAGCCGGATCACGGTCCCCCTTGCGGGGGCCACCCGGACCCACACCCCCGGATCGATGGCCGCATTGACCGTGACGGCATCCGGATGAAAAAGATAAAGGGGCCAGAGATCCACCGTGCCCCCGGCCAAATCGATCCGGGCCGGCACGGTCGCCTCCACGGCCTTCTCCAGCCTCATCCGATGCTTCCCCTTTCTGTTTCCCCTCTATTGTACTTTGTAGCCCGCAGGGCTTCACATTGCAAGCCGCAGTCGACCCGGCCGGTGTACAACAGACCCTGCCAAGTTCCTGAGGATGCGCCCTGAAGGCGCTGTCCCGGGTTCCGTCTCCGATTTGCTCGGGCTCCGTCCCCCCATCCCGCCAAGTCGCCCGTCGCAAATCTCCGACGGAACACCGTAGATGGGGGAGGAGCGGGGCATCGCTTGCGATCCCCTGTTCCGGACGAGGCTTTCGCAGGGCGACTTGCGGGGGAGGGAGAGAGGAGCCCAAGAAAGCCGAGACGGAACAGGGGATCGCACATCAGGGCCGTTCAGCGTATCGATCGATACGCCGTTTAGCCTTTCGGTAATAGGCATGATCAGGCGGGAGAATCATCAGGACTTCATTCCACTTCTCGATCGCCTCATCAATATTGATCTCCTGCAGGGAGTACCCTTCACGGTAGATCTTCCTCGCCGCCTCATCGAGTTGCACAAACCCGCGTTTCAGATCCCGGTTCTTCGGGTCGATTTGTCTTCCCATTTTCCAGAACAGGGCCGCACCGATCGGATTGCCCCGTTCAAACTCCCTTCGTCCCCTGTCGAAATAGATCTTGGCGAGAGAAGCGGAAGCCCGGCGAAAATAGACGCCTCCTCGATCGCCGACAAGACTCCTGTCTTTCTCGAGAAACTTCTTCCACATATCCACGGCCTCTGTCAAACGTCCTTGCTGCTGGAGCGTACTTGCCTGCTGAAAGCAGGTCACGGCGGACTGGAGATCTGCGGCAAGGGCCCTGGCCCTGTCGGCTGATTTCCCCTTCGAGGCCCTCTCCAGGAATGCGAGGGATTGATCCGAGTGTCCCTGGCGGTATCGCGCGATCGCTTTGTCGATGTACGATGCCGCCCCTGCCTTCCGGGAACCGGAAGGGAGGGGCTTACGGCGCTTCGGCAGAGAAGCGCTCGACCGCTTATCGGTCCGGCTCCCTACCGGCGGACGGGTGTCCAGGACATGCTCCGGGGCGGCGGGACGACGGGGCGTCCAGGCCGACCGTACGCCCGACCCCTTGTCCGCAACCTGTCTCTGCAGCAGCCTCGCTTCCAGAACAACACGACGGGCATCCTTGTTGTTCGGGTATTTGGCGAGAATCCCTTCCGCCTCGCGCTTCGCCGAAGACCAGTCCTTCCTCGCCAGGGCCGAATGCGCCGCCTGGAGCCGTTGCTCCAGGATCCTGTCCTCGATCTCCCGGGTAAGCCGTTCCGCTTCCCGATAGTAGACGCTCTTCTTGGGAATCCGTTCGATCCGGGCCTTTGCTTCGGCGAACTGGTTCTCCAGGATGAGGCCTTTCCCCTGGTCGAGCAAATCCACAGCCTCGCTTTCCCACTGGGCCTCCTGGTACAGATCCTCCACATCCATGAAATTCGGCATTTGTTTCCGGATCCCCTCGAATACCAGGATCGCTTCATCCCAGCGTCGGGCGGCAAGCAAGTCCTTTCCATTCTCGTACTCGACCTTGATCTCTTCCCGGTCGACCGGTTTTTCCAGATCCGTGAGCTTGCCCGAGGTGCCGGGTTGGACATGGTCCTCCCGGGTCCCCTGCGTAAACAGTATAAACAGAACCGCGACCACGGCGACGAGGGAGAGCATGGCCAGGAAAGAGATCCGGCGAAGAGGCATAGTTTTGGTGTCCGCGGCACGCTGCTTTCCGCCCACAGGGCGCCAGAGTTCCTCCTGGCTCAATGTCTCCCCCGGCTCCACATATCGGAACATGGATTCCCCGACGGTGAGGATGTCCCCCTTATGCAGCGCAGCCTCCTCAAAAGGCTCGCCGTTCAGAAACACGGAGCCCTCGTCCGAGAGGTTCTTGACGACAAACCCGTCTTCCACGAAACTGATTTCCAGCTGTTGCGGCTGTACGTCCCGATCCTTCAGTACAAGATCGTTGTCCTCGTTCGATCCGATCCGGAATCCGGTCCAGGGAAGGCTGTGAGCGGTTCCCTGTCGCCCCCCTCGAAGCTCGAACAGAAGGGCCCTTCCGATATCTCCCGATCGTTCCTCTTCCTGCATCGTCATCCCACCCCTAAAAGGCCGAGAACTCACCTCTTTTCGAGCTTTTCGAGAAGATCTCTCGCCGCCCGGTTTCTTGGATCCGACTCGTCAGGCACGTGGCTGATGATATTCCGCAGCTCGATCTTGACCGCCTCCAGGTCCTTCAACTTCAGAAATTTCTTCGTATTGAACAAGTAATCCTCGTACTTCCCCTGCAGTTCCTCCTCATAGCGGCGCTTCGTCTCGAGAAGGACATCCCGGATCTGCGCGTCTTCACAGGCAATGACATATTCGAGCCCTTCCTTCAGATACTGGATGGCAGCGAACAGATTCGGATCCTTGATCCGTCTCTCCTCATACTTCTCGCGGGCGAGCCGGAGATATTTCTGCGCCACTTCCACGTCACATTTCGGGATGGGCACTTCGTGGACGGAAACATCGCGAAGCCCCCAGCGCGTTTTCTCCGGCGGGTTTTTCAAATTGTCAAAACGGATGACGTTTACTTCCCGCATTTTCAAGGAACTCTGGGGGAGGTCCACCAGGACCAGATCGTCCGCCCAGCGGTCGATGGTGAGGGGAACATATGCCAGTTTTTCGTCATTGAGGTAGATCGCTACCTGCCGCGGGTAGCGGATGTAGCCGGGCCGGTACCGAAGGCGGTACTTGGGCTTCTGGGCGAAAAAAGTGAACTCTACCTTGTCCACATAGTTCTTCCCGCCGACCTTGTGACCTACAATACCGTGGTAAGGCATAGGCAGAGGCCCCGTATTCGAAAGATCTTCTCCCTCCCTCTCCGTCATCGAAAGACGGACCGCCGAGTAGACAAGCACCACGAGCAAAACACTCAACAGAGCGAGCAAAGGCGGCCGTTTCAAGAGGGACGGCTTTTTCCCCGTCCCCTCCAGGACCTGAAGGCCCTGGATGAACTCATCCGTGATCTCCTCTCTCAGGAGGGCAATATGGAACACGTAGGGCCCGACCTGGAGCTCATCCCCGTTGTGCAGAGGGCCCCGAGAGACGAAAAGGCCGTTCAGCTTGATGCCCACTCCACTCCCCAGATCCTCGAGGTAGATATCCTCCTTGTCCTGAACGATTCGAAAGTGATTCTCGGCAACGTCGGGATGGCTCAAGATGAGATCGTTGGAGAACTCTCTTCCCACGTTGACTTCCTGCTGGCGGAACTCGTACCGGGTTCCCTCATCGGGCCCTTCCACGATCGTAAACTGCACCGTGGTCAGCATCCTTCCTCCTCATCCGGTCCGGCCGGTTTTCGCCGGTCCTCGACCAGCAGATGGTCCCCTGCAATGGTCCCCGTCCGTTCCAGGGTTCCCGCGGGCAACTCGAGAGTCGAGCTGCCTCCGCGGCCTCCCCCGACACAGCGCCAGGGTCGAACACGGGCGCAGGCCTTCAGGACCGTCCGGTGGGAATCCAGAAAGCAGACATCGATCTCCATCCGCATTCCGAAGGTGTGGATCGAACCGCACGGGGACAGCAGGAGGCCGTCGAAGTCCTCCCAGTCCTTCCGAAACATCAGCCCTTTCGCCCGTTGCCAGAAGTTATCGGCCCGCGAGGCCTTCCGGCAAAGCACGGTATGGTTCCTCGAGTTTCTGATCGTCAATCCCATTGCTTCTCGCATTTGGAAAGCGCTGAGGGCGTCCCCCCGCCCGCTCTCCCCGGCGCATGCCCGGTCAGAGGCCGATGTCAGTGATCGCGCTCAGCAGCGGGATCACAAGGATGATCGCAATGGAGAGCAGGTTAGCGATAATAATCGGGAAAAGGATCTTCACCGGCACCTTCTGCGCCGCCTTCTCCGCCCTCTCGAAGCGACTGCTCCGGATCTGTTCGGATTGAATACGCAAAACCGTGGCAAAGCCCGTGCCCATCCGGTCCGCCTGGATGATCGATCCCACGAAATTGGATATCTCCTGCATCTGGACCCGGTCGGCAAAGTCCGTAAAGGCCTCTTTCCGGGTCTTCCCGATCTTCGTCTCCTGGACGACCATGTGAAACTCGTCCCGCAAAGGCCCGGGCGGTCCGTTCGCCACGACCCGCTCCAGGGCGGTACCAAAATCGAGTCCGGCCTCCACGGCCAGGGTCAACAGATCGCAGGAAAACGGGAGATCCTGGAGGATCGAGATTTGCCGCGCCTTGATCTTCCTGTTCACGAAGACGTTGGGGAGAAAAAATCCGATCGCCCCGACCAAGAAGACCAAGGGAAACGAAAAGGTGGGAAAGAGAAGGTAAAGCCCGACGCTGAACAGGCCGAAAAGAAGCGCACTCGCCTCCTTGATACCGAGGTACTCCGCCGGCTTGAGATCCCAGGGACGGCCCGCCGCATCCAGTTTCCTCTTGATCATGACCTCGTATGCGCCGAGATTCCAGGTTACGTTGATCCGGGCCAGGAGCCGGACTACGAACATCATCAACCGGAAGAGCGGGTTCCCCCGCATGCCGGAGTCCGCGACAACGCCGAACCACCCCTCCTCCTCGATGGGTACCTGCTGGATGTCCTTGATCACCTTGTAGGCGCCGTAAGCGAAAAGGCAGGCCGCGCCGAAGCTGAGAACATAGAAGAAGAGCGGATACCAAGACACCTGAAATCTCCTAGATCCTGATGCGGACGATGCGTCTGACGACCAGGATCACCATCACCTGCAACAGGAGGACGGCGTAAACGGCGATCCGTCCCACATTGCTCTGAAAAAGGGGCTTCATAGACTCCGGTTGCCACAAGAAAAGGGTTCCGTACAGAATGAAGGGGATGGCGCCGCATATCATTGCCTGAAGCCTTCCCTGCGCCGTCAGGGTATCCACCCTCTCCATGACCCGGTGGCGCGATCGAATCACGTCCGCCAGGTGATCGAAGATCTCCGAGATATCCCCGCCCAATTCCCGGGTAATGATGGTGGAAAAAACCATCAGGTTCAATTCTTCGCTCTCCACACGGCGGGCAAGATTTTGCAAGGCCTCATTCAGGGGAATGCCGATCCGATACTCCCTGAGCAGCAGATCGAATTCCTGGGAAAGGGGCGGCGTCGAATTTTCGACAAGGCTCTCCAGGGCCTGCACATAGGAGAGGCCGGCCTTCATCGAACTCGACAGGAAATCGAGCCCCTGCACGAACTGCAGTTCAAAGGTTCTCCTCCGCTTGCGTACGTAATAGCTCAGGAGAATCCGGGGTACGAGCAGCCCCACCAAGGCCATGATCACCGACAGGACGATGTTGAGCCGGGTGATGGTAAGGGTGAACATGAAGACCAGGCACATGATCAGGATGCTCACGTTCAGGATGCGCCTTGGGTTCAGGAAGATAAACATGGTCTCCAGGGTTCGGCTCACGCTCTGCAGATAACGGCTCTGGTAGTATCGAAACAAGATTCTGCCCGCGCCTGCGGCGAAATTCGTCACGATCGCGACGGTCAGGAAGATGATGATGTAGATCAGAGCTATATAGACGATTTGCGTCATTGCTTCCTTCTAATTCCGTTCCTGTTCCGGTTGGAAGATTTCCATGTTCACGGAAATGTTGCTCTCCTGGAGTTCGCGGAAACAGAGAGGAACGGCCCCCGTAGGCGCGATTCGGCCCTGCACCCGGCCCCCTTCCCCTACCCCTTCCCGCTTGAACTTGAATACATCCAGCAACTGATAGTTCCCGTCCGGATCCAGGCCGATCATCTCGGAGACTTGCACGACACGACGCGATCCGTCGTTGAACCGCATCAACTGGACGATCACATGGATGGCCGACGCAATCTGTTCACGGATCGCGCGGATCGGCAGATCCATTCCCGCCATGAGAACCATCGTCTCCAACCTTCGGAGAAAATCGTACGGGGCGTTCGCGTGGCCCGTCGTGAGCGACCCGTCATGGCCTGTGTTCATGGCCTGCAGCATATCCAGGGCCTCTCCGCCCCGGACCTCTCCGACGACGATCCGGTCCGGACGCATCCGAAGGGAGTTCTTGACCAGATCTCGGATCGTCACTTCCCCCTTTCCCTGGATGTTCGGGGGCCTGGCCTCCAGGGAGATGAGATGCTCCTGGGGAAGCTGCAATTCCGCCGAGTCCTCGATCGTCACGATTCGCTCCGACTTCGGCAACAGCCCGCAGAGTACATTCAGGAGGGTGGTCTTGCCGCTCGATGTGCCGCCCGAGATCACGATATTCCTGCGGCTCGTGACCGCGACCTTCAGGAACTCGAAAACACTCTCGGTGAGGCTTCCCATGGCGATCAGCTTTTCAAAGGTAAAAGGATCGCGGGAAAACTTGCGTATCGTAAGGACCGGCCCCTTCAAGGAAAGAGGCGGAATGATGGCGTTGACCCGGGAGCCGTCCTTCAATCGCGCGTCCACCATGGGCACGCTTTCGTCGATCCGTCTGCCCAGGGGGCTGACGATACGCTCGATGATCCCGAGGAGCGACTCCTCGCTCGCAAAGGAGCGGTTGGTGAGATAAAGCTTCCCGCGGATCTCGACGAAGATCTGGTCCTTCCGGTTGACCATGATCTCCGTAATCTCCTGGTCCTGGATCAGATCCTCGATCGGCCCCAGCCCCAGCACCTCATCGAGCATCTCCTTGTGGAGGTTTTCCCGATCCATGTCGTCCGGGATCGTATCCCCCATGGCGTCCATGATGCTCCAGATGGCACGGCTCGTCGTAGCTCGGAGTTCGGCATCCTCGATGCTCTTCAGGTCCATCCTCCGGAGATCCAGGAAGGCGATCAGCCGCCTGTGAATCTCCTGTTTGATCGGAACCAGGCTCTCGTCGTAACGATCGCCGGCCGTCTCGAGAATATCCCAGTAGCGTTCCCGGTCGGGGGCCTCCCGGCCCGCCCTCTCCGGGATCACGCGCAGGCTGTAGCTCCCGAGGGAGACCGTGTCTCCTTCTTCCAGAATCCGGCTTCCCTGGATGCGCGCCCCGTTGACGAACGTGCCGGTCCTGCTCTCCAGGTCTATGACTTCCGTCAATCCGTTCTCGACACGCAGCTTGAGATGCCGTCCGGAGAGGGACGGCTGATACAGGACGACATCGTTCGTGGACGAGGTCCCGACAAAGATCTCGGATTTCCTCACTTCGTATTCGGACGTGGACCCGTCCTCGCTGTTGCTCACATGGAGACGCATTCTCGCTGGCCACCCCTTTCGCAGGGAGCATCCGGCTTCCCTGTCGAAGTCCCCAGGAGTCAACACCCAGGGGTCAATCAAAGGCGTCGAGCTTCATCTTCTTCCCCACCGCATCGTATCCCTTCTCGATGCTCCGCAACATCTCCCGGTTCTTCTCCGACTCGGGGCTCATCAGGCTCGCGGTGAGAAAAATCACCAGCTCGGTGTTCCGGTTGGTAAAGTCCCTGGATTTGAACAGCTCTCCCAGGATCGGGAAGTTCCCGATTATGGGCACCTTCTCCACGGCCTTCGCATCCTTCTGGTCCACGAGGCCGGAGAGAACGAGCATCTTGTCCTTGTCCAGAGTGACGTAGGTGTTCACGCTCCGGGTCTTCAGGCCCGGGTAATCGTTCACCATGACGGAATAATCCAGCGCGGAGTTTTCCGCTTCCACGCTGGCGGAAACGCGCCCGTCCCTGTGTGCGAGGGGGGAGATATGGAGGATGATCCCGTATTTCTTGTATTCCACGGTCGCTCGATCCGCCAGGATCAGGACGATCGGTATCTCCCCGCCCGCCACGAATTCCGCCTCTTCCCCGCTCTTACAGACGAGCTTCGGGTGGGCGAGCACACGGGCGATGGAATTGCTCTGCAGAAGATTCAGATTGGCGCCGAAATTTTTGCCCGCCTCCAGGTCGATCCTGCCCGAGTCCGCACCCGATTTCACCAGATCGATCGTATATTGGATATTCGTCACCTCGAACCGGGCCGAATTATCCCAGTCCACACCGACCTTCTCCAGGAGATCCTTGCCCAGTTCGACGAAGCTGATATCGATCAGCACGAGGTCATCGGCCATCCCGCCCACCCGGACCAGATTCACGCACGTATCGAAGTAAGCGGAAGCCAGTGTGTCGATCGTCTTTACGTCTTCGTCCTTGAGTACGGTCCCCTGAAGGAAAATCTTATTCCCCACCCCTTCCGCGCGGACATCCGGATAACCGTTCTTCAACAGGCTCCGATTGATCTCCGAGGCGATCAACCTCGTTACGGAAGGACTCATCTTGGCTAGGAGGGTCACCTCTCTCGGGTAGATGGCGGCCACCTTCTTGATCCGATCGAAGTCCCGCCGGGTATAGACCTCGCCGTCTATCACGACCCGCTCGCCTACCACACGAACCTGGACCCCTTCGATCTCCCCCAGGATGCCCCTCACCTCGTTCCGGATCAGGCGGACATCCTTCAGGATCACCTGAACGACCGTGGATGTCTGCTTTCCGTTCAGGTCCCAGGTCAGAACGTCGGTCGTTCCCCTTCCCGTTGCCGTAATCAGAATCTGCCGCCCTTCTGAAATGATCTTCACGTCCGCGACCTTCGGATCGCCGACGGCCACCTGTTCCAGGGGGGCCGGAACATCCAGAACGGTCTGCTGCCCCAGGGTAAGCCGGACCGTCCCACCGAGAGCCGCGCCAAAAGAAACGGCGGGAAGGATAAAAGAGAAGGCTCCGACACAACACAGGATGCTCAGTACACATGCCCTTTTCGTTACGATCATCATAGACATTTGCCCGTAGTTGTTAAGCGTCCCTGTTTCCGCCCCTATTCCACCCTTTCATGCTTCTTTTCGACGCCCCGGATCACGAGGACACGACTGTCCCGGGCGGTCTGGATCTCTTCCCGCACGCGGGGCTGAAGGATGTCCGAGAAGGTGATTTTGGGCAGGTTCTCGAAGGTCTCGATATCTTCCGGGTTGCGCAGAACATTGTACAGTTTTCCCACCCTCTGGGCATGGATCAGGAGCGCCGCCTCTTCCGGGGTGACAAGGATGGTGAGCATACTGGACGATCTTCGGTCCTTGCGCATACCGGATCGCGCCGAGGTGATCTGCCCGATGGCAAGAACCACGACATTCTGGAGCAGGGTGATCGTCGTTTCCGGCTCGTTCCTCGACTCCGCAGTCGGCTTGAACGTGCCGAGGATGTCGATGTGGTCGCCGGGCTGGATCAGGCCGGCGATCGTGGACGTTTCGTCCACCCGGATCGTCATCGCCCGTTCGCCTTCCTTGATCATCGTGGAAAAGCCGCGGTAGCGTTCCCCTCCCTTGAAATCCATCCAGAGAATCGGGTCGCCTGCCCGGACCGGGTAGACCAGCTCCCGGCCGATAATCAAGTCGACCTCCTCCGGGTAGATGGCATTCGCATGCACGAATTTCTTCGGCACGGGACGGGCGGCCACCCATTCGACCTCCAGGGGCTCATTGGCCGGGATATTCCTCCGGGCCACTACGATCCGAACCGGCTCGAGGCCCTTCTTCATCGCCTTCTTTTCGCCGGTGATATAGTTCCGAACCATCAGGACCGCCGCCGTTCCCAGGGCAATCGAGAGGATCAGGGGCAGGGTGGGGCGGACATCGATCTTACGCATGGACCCAACTTTCCGTTTTCGTCAAGCATTGCGAGCCTTACAGGGATGGCTATAACAGCATCTCTGCCGTGTCTTTCGATGTTAGTATACATATCGACAGAATGTCAAAAAAGATTACAGAAGCATCGAAAAATAAACACCTTTTTTGTCTTCCATGCACAAAAGGGGTCCCGCGCCGAGGCGCAAGGTCGGCCTGGAGGACATCCGGGAAGGGCCCCATCCCGGCAGGCGGAACACGGAAGGCACCCGTCGCAAGCATGAGATCCCGGCCGTGCTGCCCGGAAAGGAACTCGGCGGGTCACAGGAAGATCATCCAGAGGACGCCCAGCAGGCCGACCATGAGGGGGGCCGTAATCTGGGCGCCCACGATCAGGCCGGCGGCCTCCATCGCAAGCCTGAGATCCTGGCCGTGCTGCCCGGAAAAGGAGTCGGCTAGCATCACAAAGTTGCCTGTCGCATCGTAATGCGCGGCCAGCCGGCCCGGCGACGCCGAATCCGGCAGGTCCCGGGTCTCCTCCACGGGAGACTCTCTTCCGTAAGGAAAGGAGGGCAAATCATAGGTAAAGGTGGAACGGACGCCCCGGATCGGGAGCAGGTCGTCCGTTGCGTTCACGTAATCCCAGAGCCAGGCCAGAAACGGGTCGCCCAGATCCCCGGGCGCATACTGCAAGGCATCGTCCCCGAGTTCCTCATAGGCGACGTCCTCGTCGTCCGACTCGTCGTTCAGGGCGCCGTTGAAAAAGAGCCCTTCGATCTCCTGTGTCGCGGTGAGGGTCGGATAGGCGTCCCCAAAGGGGGCCTCGCGGAAATGGCGGAGCGCGATGTACCGGGCCGCGATCTCGCTCTTGCCCGAGATCACGAAGAGCTTCCCCATATCCGCTGCGGCCAGAAGCAGCAGGAGAAGGACCGGCATGACCACGATCATCTCCACCAGGGCCTGCCCCTGATTCCGTCCGGGTCTTCCTGCCTGGAACAACACGGCCTCCCCCCCCCGGGGTCTGCTGACCGGCCCAACCGCTAATACAGAAAAAAATGCATGCCGTTCAGCATGAGTACATTATTCAACAGAAAATCATAGTCCGCGGCGAACCCGTCGTTCGCCGCCTGGTTTGCGATGTCCTGGTAGGCCACCCACCCGCCATGGGGAGATTCCCCTCCGCCCGGATAGGGCTCCACCGGAAAGAGCCTCGCTTCCCAGTCCATCTCGAAGGGCACGAAGGGTACAAGGTAACCTGTAGACAGACCGGCCATATCCGTGTTGTAGAAGCGGCTGGCCGACTCGCTGTACGCATGGGCCGAGGCGATGGCATAATGCCGGCTGTTCGTACAGGCGAACCGCGTATCCCCTTCTGTCCAAGCGCAGTCCGCGGGCCCGGAGCCCTTGCCCAGGGCGGGCGGAGGTCCCTGGGCCTCATAGGCGGCCACGGTGATGGCGAGCAGGGAATCCACGTTCTGCGGATTCCAGTCCCCGGTCCGGGAGCGGAGCGCCAGGGGAAACATCGCCTCGACCCCGGGCACGATCATGGTGTTGTGGTAACATTGACCATTGGGTGCCCCGTACCAGTCATACACGACGGGCAACACCTGATTCGTCCACTGGTCATCCGTCAGGCCGGCCGTCTCGCCGGACAGGTGCCACCAGAAGTTCGCGTACCGGGCAAGCATAACCAGGATCTCGCACACCCCCACGCGCTCGAGCGCGTAATCGCCGGTTTCCGGATCGCCGGGGGTGTAGGCCCGGAGAAGATCGTCGCCCTGCACGGGGTAATGCACGTACGCGCCCAGGTCTCCGGGCACATCCAGGGAGGCCGTGTTGGGCTTGAACGCAAAATTCAGGCCCGCCACATCCAGCACATCGGGATCGATCACGTTCTTGTCAATGGCATCCAGGATCACATCCTGAAACAGCCCGGTCGTCAGGGCCCCCCCGAAGAAGGCGCTGGCCGCTGTGCAGGACGCGAACGTCAGGGCGAGACACGCGATGCAGGGCAGCGGGTCCACGGTATAATCGCCGCAAAAGAAAAGCCCGCAGCCCGCACCGGCCACGATGCACCCCTGCCCAAGAGGAAGGCCCACGGCCCAAAGCTCGATCATGTTCCGGTTCAGGGCCGCCACCAGGTTCAGCGTCCTGGCCTGCCAGACCGCAGCGGAAAGGGCCTCTGCATCCGCCGCGTTCTGGTTCTTGATCTTGGTATTCACCAGATGGGCCACGTTCATGGTCATGGCGAGGAAGAGGAAGATGATCAGGCCCATGAGGGCCACGAAAACCAGCGCCTGGCCCTCCTCGGAGTGGAGCCTTTCGATCTGCCGGGTGAAGACGCGGATCATGTCCCTCTTGTCTCCCTCCCTCTTTTCGCCATCTCACCATCCCCGGCTCGTCGGAGGACCGGTCAACGGATACATGGCGCCCTCTACCGTCAACGTGCACCGGGCACGGACGGGGATCGGAAACCACGCCCTGTCCGCCATGATGTCGGCGATCGCGCCGGTCCTCGCATGGCTGGCGTCCGAGTAGCCGAATGCATCGAAGACCGCGGTCAGGACCCGCGTGAATTCGCCTCGCCGGTCGATGGGCGCCAAGGCGCGCGTGGGGTGAACCATCACGTCCTCCGGCGCTCCGCCGGGCCCGAGGATCCGGTTGAGGTGAAGCCGGTCCTGAGCCAGCGAGGTAAAGTTGACAAAGATCCCGAACACCACCCGGTTGACCAGAGGCACGGTCAGAGGATAGAGCAGCGTGACTTCCATGGTAATATCATCGCCCGGCGCGGGCACGTTCTGCTCCTGCCCGCCCGACACATCGCACGGGATGCCCGGGCCCGGGCCCTCCGGATTCGGAGTCCAGACCACGGGATCGGCGCCGAGCCCCCCATGCTCCACCCGCTGCACCGAAGTGAGATAGGCGGCGTTCACATACTTGGTCAGGGCGAGGTCTCCCGGCGCGGCCCGCTCATCGAAATCGAGACCCCGCACCTCCGGCGTGTCCGGCAGGGCGGGCAGAAAGCCCAGATCGTCCAGGTCGCTTGCCAGACACGGGTTGGGCTGCCCGGCGGTCACACTTCCGCTGACCATGCACTGGGGCGGCATGGCGACCATCGTCGCCAGGGTGGCCGCGGTGAACACGGCGGGCGTGAAGTGCTGCACGCCGGCATCGTCCGGCTGGAAGGCGGCGCAGGGCCTTACGATAGCGGCCCGGGCGGCCGTAAAGGACGCATAATGGACCATCTGGTAGGCGAAATAGAGCAGGCTCAACTGGATGGCGCCCAGCAACACCACAAGCAATAGCGGGATGACCAGGATGAACTCCGCCATCGCCTGCCCCCTTGCGTTCCCCGAGCGCATCGATCCTCCAGGATGCAGCTTCTTCGTTCCAATTCTCTCCCGCCCGGCTGTTTTTATTCTAACCAATTCCGCGCCGTGAGGTCAAAGACCGGCATCGCCTCCGGCCCCAAAAAGATTTGGGGATGAAGGCCTGTGCCCTCATCCCCAAATCTCTCAAGTCAACCTGTTCTTTTCCCAGCGTTTCTTACTGATCCGAGGCGGTAAAATCGGACAGGTTATACGACGACGTCGCCGCCGCCTGGTGCGCCGTTGACAGATCCACGGTGGCGGCCTGCCCCGTGATCTCCTCAGCCAGGTTCGAGATCTGCTCTCTCATGTTATCCGCGAAGAAGATCACGGCGCCGATGGTGGCAATGGCCACCAGTGCCAGGATGATGAGATACTCACTCATCCCCTGTCCCTTCTTGCTGCGAAGAAACTTCATCATTCGAAATCACCTCCTCCCTGCGCTGGATGCGCGAGTCTATTTCAGCAAAATTTATGCCAATAGCACCAACCATGCCTGCCGGGATCACCTTCCCGCCGCTTCGACGAAAAGGTGTTGTCCAATATGAAAAAAAATCGTTTTATTAAAATGGGATTCCGCGCC
>WFRX01000113.1 GCA_015486285.1 bacterium | reverse complement strand
GTCCTGGCCCTGGGCAGCTTCCGGGCCAGGAACATGCCCGTCGGGGCCGACTGCGGCCTTTGCGGGGGGGCCGCGGGATGCGCTTTCCTCTATTCCCGGCGCAGGACGGCTGCGGGACAGATCGATCCTTCGGACAAGAGCCTGGCGACGACCCTGATCGACGGGCCCCTTTGCCAGATGCACGTCCACAACCTCGGCTACGCGGTGGGCTCCGCCCTGTGGACGGCCCGTACCCTGCTCGTGGACGCGAGGCCTTTCATGACCGTGGGCGTGGCGGCCGGCAAGCTCGGCTACTGCAGGCATTCGGCCTTTGTGGTGGGAATCGGCGCGGCCGCCACCTCGAAGAATCCCTATGTGGATGTCCCATACAACTATCATGCGGTCAATATGCGAAAAATCGTGGAATCGGCTCAGCAAGCCTTTATCATTCCCAGGCAGTTCGCCGTGGACTACCGGCTCGTGCCCAGGCAGGGCCGGAGCGGGGGCCGGGCTGCAGCCGGGACCGCCAGGCCCGACAGGGGCCGGTCCGGCAAGGACTGACGGGCGCCGGACGAGGAGAAGACGAACGAATATGACGATGATGGACGGACGGGCTTTTGCCCAGGAAAAGCTGTTGGACAATGCCGCGCTCGTGCTCAATGCCTACTACAAGGCCCCCCTGACCACGAGCCGCCTGAACCAGAAGGCGATGATCTTGTCCGGTGAGGAGATGATGCCTTTGCTCGAGGTGATCGACGTCCTCGCGGAGAAGGTCGGGGGCCACCAGGCCACGCAGAACATGCTGGCGCCCCTGTACGCCGATTACCTGGCTTACAGGACGGCCCTCGAGGAGGGCCGATCCGTGGTGCTGCTGCTCCTGGGCGCCGATCTTGCCCGGGCCGACCTCGGTTGGAATTGCGGGGCCTGCGGGTTCCGGACCTGCGGGGAGTTCGCCAGGTACTACAAGAAGCAAGGGAACAGGGGCAAGTTGATGGCGGGCCCTTCGTGCGCGTGGAAGGTCCTGGACTGGGGGATCGCCTGCGACTATGCCTGCGCCGCGGCCTGGGAACTGAACATGGAAAACCGGATCGAGGGCTCGTTCGGCCTGCTCGCTTACGCCCTGGGCTATCTGGACGACGTCTCGGCCGTGCTGGCCCTTCCCCTGGGCCCGGTGACCGAATTCTGGTATTACAATCGTCCCTCCATGAGCAAGATGATTACCGCGGAGAGCCAGGCGGCATGGCTGCGCAACAATCTCTCGGTGCATTACGAAATGTATGCGGGAGATCTCAAGCCTCCCATGAGGGGGGAAGGCGCGTGGTGGGAGAGACCGCCCGAGTACGGGAGCGTGGGTCCGGATCCCGAGTACACCGAATACCAGGAGAAGAACGCGGAGTTGATGTTCGAGGCGGTGATGGAGGTCCGGCCTAAGGTGGAGGCGATGAAGAAGAAGCTCAAGTCGAAAAAGGGGAAGTCCGGATGAAGCCGATACGGACCGGTGGTGGGCCACAAATACAGGCCCGTCGAATGACGCGGGGGGCCGGCCGGAGGCGGCCCTGAATGCGCTTCGGCACGCGGCAGGTGGAGGGAGCCAGGGCAACCCTCGTCCACAACGGCGGCGGGATGGGGCCGGGGATCGAGCCGGCCATGATGAGCGTGACGATTCTCACGAATTGAGCGTCTCCCTCGATTCAATCACGAAAAGAGAGCGACGGCCATACCGGCAGGACAGGGGGATACAATGAATCGGGAAACAGGGGAGCACAGGCACCCGCTCTACGAGGAACTTGCCGCCATTGTCGGCGAGGAACATGTGAGCGACCGGGAGATCGATCGATATGCTTACATAAGGACCCCTTCCTGGGTGCTCGGCAGGGTTCCCGGACTCGTCGTAAAGCCGGCCGACGCGCAACAGGTCTCCGAGATCATGAAACTGGCCAACAGAACGAAGACGCCCGTCATCCCCCGTGGGGGCGGCGCCAGCCTGGGGGGCTTCCCCCTGAGCGACGAGGTGGAAAGAAGCATCCTGATCGATCTGGCGCGGTTGAACCGAATCTTGTTCATCGACCATGAGAACATGGTGGTCGGAGCCGAATGCGGTGTTTCCTTGAGCCACCTGTCCACGGAAGTCGGGAAAAAGAAGCTCCACATCCACACAGTGGATATCCCGCAATACGCCGATAGCCTTGGAGGCGTTCTCAGCGGATTCAACGGCGGAGGCTGTCCGTCCGATTACGCCACCACGGGCGAAGCCTTTCATTTCCTGCTGGGCCTGGAAGTCGTCCTCCCGAGCGGCGAGATCCTGACGACGGGAGCCGGGTCGGGGACCAACATCAAACAGGCCCAGGCGGCGGACCGAACGCCCGGCTCTCCGGACATGACCGGTATGTTCGTCGGGGATGCCGGCGTCTTCGGCATCAAGACCAAGGCATACCTCAAGCTGTATCCCCGCGCGGCCTCTCTTGCTTACGGCGCCTTCGCCTTTGAGGACTTCGAGGCGATGAAGGCCGTTTTCTGGAAGCTCATGGAGACGGACCCTCTCTATTATACCCGTCTGGTGGCCATCAAGCCGCAGTGGAGAGATACCTGGAGCCTCTTCTATGTCATCCGGGATGCGGAGGAACTGGTTCGGTTCAAGGCGGATCGATTGGCGGCCTTGTGTACGGAGGGAGGAGGAGAGAAGGTAACGAATGAATTGGCCAGAAAGATCATTTCCAGTTTTTCCGGCCGCCAGCTCGGCAAGTCCTACGCGTCGAGAGGGAAATTCCTCTATTTTGAACACCCGATGAAGAAAGGGGAAGCCGTCGACTACTTCCTGCGCCAGGAGGCGTTCCTGGACCGGCGGTTCAAGGAGGCGGGCGTCGAAGGGCTGATCACGGATCGCGTTCGTTACCTGGTGCCCAAGGAACGCCACATGATCCTCGTGGGGGACCTGGTGTTCTGGGACGTGACCACCCTGAGCGCGGAGCAAGTCGAACGACTGGCGCGGATATCCCATGAGGAAGCGGAACACGTATTGGAGAACGGGGGCTTTCTCGAACAGCACCAGGGCCTCGAGACCCGGATTTCCGCATCCTATTGGTCCGAGGCATACAGGGCTTTCATGAAAAGCATCAAGAAGGCTCTCGACCCGAACCATATCTTGAATCCCGGATTATGGAGGCTATAGAGACGGCCATGGACCATCTGCTGCGGGAAAAATTCGGAGTGTATCGATGCGACGGATTCGGGATATGCAGGGGCGGCTATCATTTCAAGGTGTCGCCGTGTCCCATGTTCGTCGGTTCCGATGGATTCGAGTCCCATACGCCGAGAGGCGTCATAACCATAGCGAGGGGCATCCTTGAAGGAAGCCTTGCCTACACGAAGGAGATCGCGGATCTGGTGTACCGGTGCACCATGTGCGGCAATTGCCGGTTGCTCTGCGGCGCGGAATACGAAGACGGCGGGCCCATGATCGACCCCGCCGGGGTCCTCCTGGCCATGCGGGCGGACCTGGTGGAGAACAGCCTGGTTCCTCCGCCGGTCAGGGATTTTTTCAAGAATGTGCATCGATACGGCAACCCCTTCGGAGAGCCTGCGGAGGAGCGGGGGAAATGGGGCGAAGGCCTGGGCCTCGAAGAATACGAGGATCATGATTACCTGTTCTACGTAGGCTGCGAGGGATCGTATGATGAACGGGGGAAACGCATGGCTGTCGCCTTGAGCCGGCTGATGGCGTTGGGCGGTGTTTCCTTCGGAATCCTGGGAGAGAAAGAGCTGTGTGAGGGCAACGAGGTCAGGATGTCGGGCGAGACGGGCCTTTTCCAATGGCTTGCCGACCGGCTTGTGCTTCGATTCACGGAGCGGGGAGTCCGGCGGATCGTCACCCTTTCGCCGCATGCGTACAACGCCTTCCGGAACGATTATCCCGCGCTGGCAGGGGGCTGCGAGGTGGTCCACTATACACAGCTGCTCAGGGATCTCCTGCGAGCAGGGCGCCTCCGGCCTTTGCGGGAGCTGGGAGCAAGGGTTACCTATCATGACCCATGCTTCCTGGGGCGGAGAAACGAGGAGTACGACGCGCCCCGCGAGATCCTTCGGGCGCTGCAAGGGGCGGACCTGATTGAAATGCCGCGCACGAGGGAAGATTCGTTGTGCTGCGGCGGCGGAGGCGGGAATTTCTTCACCGACATGCTGGGAGGCGGCGAGAACAGTCCAAGCCGGATGCGAGTGCGAGAAGCACACGGGACGGGCGCGCAAGTGCTGGTTGTAGCCTGCCCGGTTTGCGCCAAGATGTTCGAGGATGCCGCGGCTGCAGAAGGTCTTGACGGCGCGTTGGCCGTCAGGGATGTTTCGGAGGTCCTGCTGCAATGCTGCAGCGGATGAGAGATGGGCGTTCATTTCCACACTTTTCTCCACAGAGAGGAGGGAACAAACCGTGGACTATTTCGACGTAAACCTGGACCTTACTGAGGAAGACTTGGCTCTCAAGGCCGCGGCCCACCAGTTCGCCGAGGAGGTGATGCGGCCGATCGCCAAGGAACTCGACGACATGACGCCCGAGGAGGTCATTGCCGACGGGTCACCCTTCTGGACCTTTATGAAAAAGGCCTACGAACTCGGCTATCACAAGGTGCTGATCCCCGAGCAGTTCGGCGGCATGGGCCTGAATCCCCGCCAGATCGCTATTGTCATGGAAGAGCTGGGCTGGGGCAGCTTCGGCATGGCCGTCCAGCTCGCCGTGGCCAGCTTCTGCGCGGCCACGGCCGCTTTCCTCGGGAACGAGGAACTGATCAAGGAGTTCACAATTCCCTTCTGCGAGTGCACCGACGGCAGCATCCGGGCCTGCTGGGGGGGGACGGAGCCGGACTACGGCTCGGACAACCTGGGCATGGGCGAGGCCTTCTTTGCCAACCCGGACGTGCGAGCCAACTGTATCGCCAGGCCGGACGGCGACGACTGGGTCATCAGCGGACAGAAGTCCGCGTGGGTTTCGGGGGGCACCATCGCCACCCATTGCCAGCTCCACATCCAGACCGACCCCTCCATGGGTCTGGCCGGCTACAGCATTTTCCTGATTCCCCTGGACCTGCCCGGCGTATCCAAAGGCAAGCCCCTGAACAAGATCGGCCAGCGGGACCTGAACCAGGGCGAGCTGTTTTTCGAGGACGTCCGCGTGCCCGGTAAGTACCGGGTGGTCGGGCCCGAGATCTATGAGACGATGGAGGGGGGCATGATGGCCCAGGCCAACGCCTGGATGGCCTGCTGGTCGACGGGCCTGGCCCGGGCGGCCTTCGAGGAGGCCATGAACTACTGCAAGGAGCGGGTCCAGGGCGGCGCCCCCCTGGCCGAGCATTACTCGATTCGGCAGAGGGTCTTCGAGTTGTTCATGCGGGTGGAGGCCTGTCGCGCCATGACGCGGGCGGCCATGGACCTGAACATGAGCCTCGCACCCGGATTTCCCGAATACTCATTGGCCGCCAAGGTCCTGACCACGAGGTACTGCCTGGAGAACGCAAGCGACGCGATTCAGCTCCTGGGCGGGAACGGTCTGACCAAGGAGTACCTGGCCGAGAAGCTGTTCCGGGACGCGAGGTCCACGCTGATCGAGGACGGCAGCAACGAGGTGCTTGCCCGGTACGGCGGCTATATCCTTTTCGGGACCTATCCCAGGCCCCGCGACACCATTCCTCGGATCGGGGGGTAAGGAGAATCATGTTTCAGGTAGCAGTGGTCAGATACCGAAAGCCCCGTGAATCCCTGAAGCAAGCCATCGATCTCTGTTCGGGTTTCGGACGGCTCGAACCGGACATGAAGGTCTTTTTGAAGCCGAACCTCGTGGTCTGGCACGAGGGCATCGACTTTCCCAAGTATGGGGTCATGACGACGGCCCGCCTGATCGAAGACTGCGTGGTTCTGCTGAAGGAGTACGGGATCGACGATATTACCCTGATAGAGGGTCCGGTTGTGATGCAAAAAACAACCGAATCCCATGTTCGGCAGGCGGCCAGGGGCATGGGTCTCGAGACGCTCACCAAGCGCTACGGCCTCAAGATCATCGATGTGCTGCAAGGCGCTTTCGTCAAGATGCAGGTGGAGGACCTGGCCTTTTCGATCAACGAAGACATCATGAGCGCCGACTTCGTGATCAACATGCCCGTGCTGAAGACCCATTCCCAGGCGAGAGTGTCTCTGGGGGTCAAGAACCTGAAGGGGCTGCTGGGCATCCAGTCCAGAAAAGAATGCCACAATGCCGATCAACAGAGGAACCTCGATTACTACTTGTCAAGGCTCCCGGACGCGGTCTCGCCTTCCTTGACGGTTATCGACGGTATCTACACGCTCGAGCGGGGCCCCTTCTATAACGGAAGGGCCCGGCGGTCCGACGTCATCCTCGCGTCCACGGACCTGCTCTCGGCCGACTTTGTCGGCTCCGCGGCCCTCGGGATCGAACCCTTCGAGGTCCCCTACCTCAAGTTGGCCGCGGACAGGGCGGGGAGGAAGGGGGACCTGAGCGATATCGAGATTTTGGGCGGCCTGGACGTAAAGGATCTCCTGAAGCCCCACTGCTGGGAATTTCCGCAGAATGAGTCCGGGGACTTGCCGCTTTCCTTCGAGCGGGCGGGGATCAAAGGGCTGCGGTACCCCGAAGGGGACAAGACCATCTGCACTTACTGTTCGCTCTTTATCAATTATGTGGTCATGGGCATCTTCATGGCCAAAAACCGGGACAGAGCCTTCGACGATATCGAAGTGCTGTACGGGAAGGTCCAGAAGCCCAGCCCGAACTTCAAGCATACCCTCCTTGTGGGCCAGTGCCAGGTCAAGGAGAATGCCAAGAACCCGTTGATCAATCACTGTGTGGCCATACGAGGCTGTCCTCCGAAGCTGGAGGATTTCGTGGATGCCTACAAGGAGGTCGGCATCGAGTTGCCTGATGATTTCCTCGAGTGGATGGATAAGAGCCCGGAGACGGTTCACCTTCGAAAGTACAAAGACGACCCGAAGTTCGATCCTTCTTTTTTTCACATCGGATGACCCGCGGAGAGCGACAACGAAAGGGGGGGGTGGCATGAGCAAGCAGCTCGAAGCCGAAGTGGCGAAGCTTTCGAAAGAAAAGCTCGTGGAGTACGCGAAATTCCAATCCTACAATTGGTGGAACCTGCAAGGGAACTGGATGCAGCAGATAACGGTCCGGTACGGGACGGAAGTCGCCGCTGAATTCGACAGCTTGATATGGGATCGAAACAGCAAGGTGCAGGCCTGGAAGCTCAAGGAACTTTTCGGGTTCACGGGAACGATGGAGGAACTCGTGCAGGCCATCAGCCTGTCGACCGTTTTTTCCAATGTGGAATTTGAATTTCCGGAACGCAGTGAGAAACGGGTGCGTCTGGTGGTGACGAAATGTACGATGCAGCTGAATCGGAGGAAGGGGGGGCTTCCCGAGCTGCCCTGCAAGGAGCCTGGGTTGCTGGCCGTAGCGGGTTTCGCCTCCGCCTTCAATCCGAAGATCAAAGCGACTTGCCTCTCCTGTCCCCCGGACGAACACACGGATGATGAATGGTGTCACTGGCTGTTTACCCTGGAAGACGGCTGAATCGCCCCTTGGCGCGGCCAGGCGTTCCGAAGGATGAAAAGATGTCGGTTCTTTACGAAAAAAAAGGGGCGGATACGCGAAAGGGATGGTCATGGGCGAAGCGGATTTTGACTGGGGCAAGTTCCAGAGGAACAACAGGTATACAGACGAGGAACTGGAAATTTTCAAATCCGATCCCCGGAGGGCGAATGCGGCGAAGAAGATGTTCTCCCGGGAGGTAGCCGGCAAGTATCTCGTCATCGAGGTGGTGCGTTCCCATGGATGTACGGCTCGCATGAAGCCGGGGGATCGGCTCGTCTTCCGGGCGCTTGGGGTCCTGGATACGGAGAAGAGCAGCCCGTGGTGCGCGCATGCCATGGGCGAAATACCCGGATTTGCGAATATGGTGCAGGATCGCTACGTTTCCGGGCTCGATCCCAACGATATGGTTTACAATCATTTTTCCTGCATGGACGTGGGGCCCGAATGCGGATGGGGGCAGGTCGTCATGAAGGTATATGTGGCGGATGAATCCGATCTTTAGAAGAGACACGCATTCCCGTGTCGAGGGTCGAGAGAAAAAATGGAGAATCAGACCGCATTGCTGAAGAAGCTCAAGGATCTGGTCGGGGAAGCGCATATCTCAACCCACAAGGCGGACCTGTTGCCCTACATGAGGGATTCCTACACGAACCTCATGAACCGGGAGGCTGCTCTGCCCGATTGTGTTCTCATGCCCCGGTCCACCGAAGAGATACAACAGATCGTCCTGTTGGCGAACGAGTACAAGGTTCCCGTATACCCGCGCAGCTTCGGGGTGAATATCGCCGGCTCGGCCATTCCCTACCAGGGCGGGATCGTTCTCGATTTAAAGGCGATGAATCAAATCTTTGAAGTCAATGAGGATACGCTTACGGCCACGATTGAACCGGGTGTCTGCTGGGGACAATTGCGCAAAGCGGCCAGGAAAAAGGCGATGGATATCATCCCGATCATCGGCCCGTACCAGACAAGCCCGGTGGGGAACTACCTGTTGACCAACATTACCGCCTATTCATCGAGATACTCCATGGACCGTGCCGTTACCCTGGAGGTGGTGCTCCCCAATGGAGAAATCCTGAGAACAGGGTCGCAGGCCACGGAAATCGGCGCGGAGGTCAACCCGTACTTCCGATACAGCTACGGCCCCGACCTCACCGGTCTCTTCAGGGGAAGCATGGGGAACTATGGGATCATCACGAAGATGGTCATCCGGCTTCGTCCTCTGGCGGAAGTGGAAAAGAACCTGTACTTCGCCTTCAAGGAGCTGAAGCCGGCCTTGAAGGCGATCCAGCGTATCGAGAGGCTGGAGATTTCCCGGACGGTCATGCTGCAGAACAAGCATTTTACGGTCCATTGCCTTCTTTCCCCCGAGGACCTGAAAGATCCCGCAGCCAAGGAAGAAGCGCTGCGTTCCCTGCCCGACTTCGTGCTTGCGGTCGGGATCGGCGGCAAAGCCAGGCAAGCGGCGCTCTATGAAGAGATGCTCGGCGAGGAAATCCGGTCGTCCGGAGGCGAGACGCTTTCGCTCCCGGACGCATTCAAACAGAGTCTGGATGAGGTCCAGGAAGGCGCCGGCCAGAAGATCTTGCGGATGTTCGCGCCCTTCAGCGGATATGCGGCCGTTATCGGCTGCGTCCCGATCACAAGCGCGGAGAACGTGTATCGCCGGGTCCAGGAGATCGTTGCGAAGTTTGACTTGAAAGACTCGATTACGGACGATCCTCTCCAGCATGAACTCCTTGTCGTTCCCTACGATCGCTGTTCCTCCGTATACGTGGAGCAAGAGCTGCTCTATGATCCCCTGGACATCGACAATATGGAGAAAGTCAAGGCTTGCCTGCGGGAATGTTACAAGGTGATCGTCACGGAATACGGGGCGGTTCATACCATACCGAACAGGAGGCTGCTCGAAAGGGTCGTGCCCGGTTATGCCGCCATCCTGAGGGGGATCAAGACCATGGTCGATCCCAATGGCATCCTTTTGCCCGGCGGACCCTATTCCATATGATCCCGCCCGTTTTTCATGGAGGTCCCGATCCATGTTGGCCGACTACAAAGAAGATATCTACCACTGTCTGAAATGCGGCGCGTGCCGCACCGCCTTCCAGGCCTATACCCCGATCTGTCCCTCCGGCTTCCAGTACGGCTTCGATTCCTATTATGCGATCGGCAGGGTCGATCTTGCCCGGGCCGTGTTGGAGGATCGGCTGGCGATCGACGCGGAGGTCATGAGGCGCATCTACAGTTGTACCAGTTGCGGCGGGTGTGATGAGCAATGCAATCCAGCGGTTGGAATCAGTCCCCTTCGAATCATCGAGGCATTCAAACACCAGGCCATTGAAAAGGGCCTGATCCCCCCGGAAGTCAGGGATTTCCTGAAGGGTCTGCAGGTCCACGGCAATCCGTACCTCGAGCCGTCCGACGAAAGAGGCCGGTGGGCGGAAGGGACCCCCCTGGAAAGCTATTCGGACCAGGACTATCTTTTTTATGTCGGATGTGTAGGCTCTTACGACGAAAGAGGGCAGGGGCTCGCCAGAACGGTCGGCGAATTGCTGCAAAGCGGGGGGCTTTCCTTCGGGATTCTGGGCAACCGGGAAATCTGCGACGGGAATGAGGCGAACCGCGTGGGCGAGAGAGGCCTCTTTGAATTCTTGGCGACACACAATATAGAGTTGTTCCGGGAGCTCGGGATCAGGAAGGTCGTCGCCTTGTCCCCTCACGGCTTTCATGCTATGAAGAATGATTATGCGAAATGGGACGCCGGTTTTGAGGTGGCTCATTATACCCAGATCCTGCAGGCGCAGGTCCGGAAGGGAAGCTTGAGGCCCCGGAATCGGCTGGAGGTGAAGGCGACCTTTCACGATCCGTGTTTCCTGGGACGCCACAATGCCGAATTCGAAGCGCCGCGCTTTCTGTTGAAGAGTATCCCGGGATTGGAGTTGATCGAGATGGACAGGAACAGGCGCAATTCCTTCTGTTGCGGCGGAGGGGGCGGGAACTTCTTTACGGATATGATCGGGAGCGGTGTGCGCAGCCCCAGCAGGGTTCGCGTCCGGGAGGCGGTTGACACCGGGGCCGAGGTTCTGGCCGTTGCCTGCCCCAATTGCAGGAATATGCTCGAGGATGCCGTCAAGGCCGAGGGGCTCGAGGACCGGCTCCAGGTGAGAGATGTGGCGCATCTGCTGGCGCAGGCCGTAGGCGTCCGGGACCGCGGCCATCCATGAAGCCCGTCAAGCGGATCGGTCTGAAATACTGCGGGGGCTGCAACCCCTCCTACGAGCGCGTGGAGTACGTACAGCGGATTCAGGCGGCGGCGGGGAACCGCATGGAGTGGGTTTCGATCGAGGAGGGAGACTTCGACACGCTCCTGATCGTGAACGGGTGTGACAAACAGTGCGTATTGAGCGAGGAATACGATAAGGCCGGATGGCGGGTGCTTTCGCTCAAAGACGACGGGAAGGGGCCGGAAGAAATCCTTTCCATGTTGCTGGAGGAAGAGGAGAAACGATGATCAAAACCAAAAGAGACTACCTCGATAGTCTGCGAAACCTCGGCCACGTGGTGTACTTCAAGGGAGAGCGGGTTGATGATGTAACGAAGCATCCCTCCTTCATCCCCCATATCAACTCGGCCGCCAAGACGTATGAGATGGCCCTCCTGCCTGAACACGAAGACCTGCTGACCGCCGTTTCCCACCTTACCGGCAAGCGGATCAGCCGCTTCACCCACATCCACCAGAGCGTGGACGACCTGATCAAGAAGGTCCAGATGCTGCGCCTGATCGCTCACGAGACGGGCAGCTGCTTCCAGCGCTGTGTGGGCTTCGACGGCCTGAACGCCACCTACATGACTACCTATGATATCGATGAACGGCACGGCACCTCGTATCACGAACGTTTCCTTGCGTACATGAAGAAGATCCAGGAAGAGAATCTCATGCTCGTGGGAGGGATGACGGACCCCAAGGGGGACCGCTCGAAGCCCCCGAGCAAGCAGGATGACCCCGACCTCTTTACCCGCGTCGTGGAGAAGCGCGACGACGGAATCGTCATCTCCGGGGCCAAGGCGCACCAGACGGGTGCCGTGAACTCCCATGAAATCCTACTGATGCCTACGATGTCGCTCCGGGAAGGCGACGAACCATACGCCCTGACCTGCGCCGTTCCTCTCAACGCAAAGGGGGTCGTCTTGATCTTCGGCCGCCAGACGAACGATGAGAGGAAAGCCGAGAGCCGCCTCGATGCGGGCAACCCGGAGTTCGGCATGGTAGGGGGGGAGGCGCTCGTAGTCTTCGACAACGTCTTCGTTCCGTGGGAGCGCGTGTTCATGTGCGGCGAGATCGATTTCGCCGGGACCCTGGTCGAGCGATTCGCCACCCTCCACCGCCAGAATTACGGGGGGTGTAAGGGGGGGGTCTCCGACGTGGTCATCGGCGCTTGCGCGCTGGCATCCGAATACCAGGGGACGATGAAGGCGTCTCATATCCGGGACAAGCTGGCGGAGATGATGCACCTGGCCGAGACGATCTACACGGGATCGATCGCCTGCTCTGCCATGGGCTACCCTACCGCCTCCGGAGCGTTCTACCCGGATCCGATCCTGGCAAACTGTACGAAGCTCAATGTGTCGAGGAACGTCTACAAGATCGCACAGCTCGCCCATGATGTGGCCGGAGGGATCATCGCCACCCTGCCTCCGGAAAGCGACCTCCGCCACCCGGAGATCGGCAAGTACGTCCAGAAGTACATGGCCGGTGTGGCCGGTGTGTCCACCGAGGCCCGCATGAAGATCCTGCGTCTTATCGAGAACATGACCGGCGGAACCGCTCTGGTCGAGTCGATGCACGGAGCCGGGTCTCCCCAGGCACAGAAGGTCATGTATCAGCGCCTGGGAAGGATCGACATGAAGATCAAGTGGGCGAAACGTCTCGCCGGGATCGAGGAATAGATCCGGCTGGAGGAGATTTTACCACCGTTAACCAAGACATATTTGCGTTGCTATCACACGACCGACCGGTTCGGATCTCTTGACCCGACCATCATACGGCTTCTATAATAATAAAAAGAAGATCATGATGGGGGGTTGACGGACGGTTCCGTCTTGATTCCGGAAGCGCGCCGCAATCGCTTTTCCAACTTACATTCCCTATCGCTCGGGAGATATCCTATGCTGTATGGCGCTTACCACCTCTACCAGAAGAGTATGAAGCCCTTGAACCTGTATTCGAAGACCGTTGTGAAGGTCGGTGCCTCGGATTCCCTCCCGCTCAAGAAAACCCGGGTGGGTCGGCATTTTCTTGCAGGGGCCGAGATCGTCGAGCGGCTCACCCGGGATTACCCCAGGCCTCCCTTTGCCTTCGATTCGACTACGATCGACGGCCGCCGGGTGAGGGTTGAGGAGGAAATCGTCCTGGCCAAGCCCTTCTGCGCCCTGCGGCATTTCAAATGTGAAGGCCGACAAGAGGCCCCCCGGGTCCTCATCGTGGCACCCATGGCGGGCCATTACGCCTCGCTCATGCGGTACACGGTCCGGGAGTTCCTGCCGGACCACGATGTCTACATCACGGACTGGGAGAACGCCCGCGACGTTCCCCGTTCTGCGGGCGATTTCGGCGTGGAGGATTTCGTGGACTATGTTATGGACTTCCTGCGGACCATCGGCCCGGAAAGCCATATCCTGTCCGCCTGTCAACCCTGTCCATTGGTGCTGGCGGCGGTTTCGGTGCTTGCCATGAAGGACGATCCGGCTCAGCCGAAGAGCATGGTCCTGATGGCAGGCCCGGTGGACCCACGGATCCAGCCGTCGGAGTTGCTGAAAAACGGCGACAAGCTCTCTCCGGATCTACTCGAGAAACTGGTCATCGACCGGGTGCCGTGCGCCTACGAAGGCCATGGCCGACGCGTGTACGCCGGGTTTCGACAGCTGTCCTTCTTCATGTTTGCGAATCTAGGGGTGCACATCCGCAAGCACTGGGAGTTCTACCGCAACGTCGTCGAAAACAACTCCGCGGCAGCTGAGGCACACAGGCTTTTCTACGACAACTATATGGCCGTGATGGACGGGACCGCCACCTTCTGGAAGGAAACGATTACACGGGTATTCCTGGAGCATCATCTGCCCAGAGGAGTGTTCCAGTATCAGGGACGGACAGTGGACCCGGGGGCCATCCGGAAGACCGCCCTGCTGACGGTTGAAGGGGAGAATGACGAATTCTGTCCGCCGGGTCAAACCAAGGCGGCACATACTGTCTGCGCGGGGTTGCCGAAAAAGATGCGAGGGCACTATGTGCAGCAGGGCGTTGGGCACTACGGGGTGTTCAGCGGATCCAAGTTCAGTGAAAACGTCGCACCGCGGGTTAAGCGGTTCATGGCGGCCGCCGCGGCGGGAAAGGCCGTGCCGGCCGCTCTGCGCTTCTGATTCACTCCTATAACACGTAGGACCCGGGCGCATCCGCCAGGGGATGGTAGTCGTCATTGCCCAGTCTTGACGGCGCCTTTATCTTGTCGCCCGATCGCTCCCCGATCCACTGGAGCCAGTTCTCCCACCATGAACCCTTCTTCTTGTCCGCGGAGGCGAGCCACGTATCCGGGTCCATTTCCGTGGATCCCGGATTGATCTGGTAAGAAGCCTTGGGATTCCCCGGCAGATTCAGAATGCTCTGGATGTGTCCGCTGGCGCTCAACACAAACTCTTTCTTGCCGCCCAAGTGGCGTGACGAACGAAAACATGCGCGCCAGGGGCAGATGTGATCCGTCACGCCCGCTACGGTGTACGTGTCGCATTCGATCCGGCCCAGGTCGATGGGGGTTCCCTTGACCTTCATTTGGTTCGGCTTCACAAGCGCATTGTTCTCGAACAGCCCCAGCATTTCAGCATGAAACTCGGCAGGCAGGCAGGTGGTGTCCGCGTTCCAGTACAGAATATCGAAGGCAGGCGGCGAGTTGCCCAACAAGTAGTTGTTGACCCAGTAATTCCAGATCAGGTCGTTGGGACGCATCCAGGCGAAGAGCCGGGCCATTCGGCCTCCGTCGAGCACACCCTTCCGAGCCGAGTACTTGCGGGCCCTTTGGATGCTCTTTGGGTCGGCAAAGAGCATCATGGGAGATTCCGTCGTGGACTCCATGTCGTACAGGCTGACCAGCAGGGTGGCGGAGCGCGTACGGGACACCTCTTGGGCGGCGAAATATCCAAGCATGCTGACCAACGTCACGCCCCCGGAGCATGCTGCCATCAAGTTGAAATCCTCGCTCGAGGTGATGGAAGTCATCACTTCCAGGGCCTCCTCCAGGGCGCTGATGTAGGTATCCATGTTCCAGTGCCCTTCCTTGGGGGTGGGATTCTTCCAACTGACCACGAACATCTGGAGACCGTTCTGCGTCACGTAGCGGACGATGCTGTTGTGCTCGGAAAGATCGAAGACGTAATACTTGTTGATCTGCGGCGGCACCAGGAGCAGGGGCCGGCTGAAGACCTCCTCGGTGGCGGGTTGATACTGGATCAGTTCCAGGACATCGTTGCGAAAAACGACGGCGCCGGGAGAGGCGGCGAGGTTCCGGCCGACCTTGAAGGGTCTCTTGTCTACACTGCTCGGCATGCCGAAGTGTTCGACGAGATCCGAGGCCAGTTGCCGGATTCCCTTCACGGCGCTCAAGCCGCCGGTGTCGATCAGGCGCTTCAAGGCCGCCGGGTTCAGCACACTGTTGGAGGGCGCAAGGGCGTCAAGGAACAAAGCGGCGAGAAATTGGATCCTCTTCTTGTCGTAGTCCGTGAGGTCCTCCTCATTGATCCAGTTCTCGAGTTCCGTTTTCACGGCTAGATAGGTCTGCATCCAGGCTCGATAAAAAGGATTCAGTTTCCAGGCCGCGTCCGAAAAGCGACGGTCCCTGGGCGGGGCTTCGATGCCGGATCGGCCGCTCACGACCTTGGCCAATTCTTTCGAGAAGTGCAGGGCGTGGCGGAAGACGTTTCCGGGGTTCTTCCGTATTTGCCGGGTGGTCAACCCTGCGGTGTCCAGAATGCCTCGACGGGTGATGCCTACGAAAGGATTGGGGCCCAGCATCCTTTCGCTGGCGTCCTTGCCTACCATCTGTCTGCGTCTCTTCTCCAGGTATTTGATCGCCTCGTCGATGCCCGCCGGATCCAGCCGGTCCATGTATTGCCTCATCGTGTTCTCTCCTTTGCTCTGCTCTTACTTATTGGCTTTATTCATTCGGTTCCGTGAGCGAATCATGACCCTGTTCCGGGTGTGGCGAATCGGGTCAAGAAACCTCTCAGGATTTCGTTGTATCTCTCGGGCCATTCCAGGGGCAGGCCATGGCGCGCATCCTCGACAACCGTGAGTTCCGCCCCGGCCATCCGGCGCACATAGTCCTCCTTGTGCTGCAAGGGCGAGTAGTCCTGATCACTCGCCACAACCAATACGGGACACTTGACCGCGGCAAGACGGTCCATGACGCTCCAGTTTTTCAGAGCGTAAAGTGCGCTCAGATAGGCCTTCCTGTCGTTGCGGGCCCAGCGCCGGATCAAGGTCTGCCGTTGCGCAGCGTGTTCCGGCTTCGGGAACAACCTGCGAGCCAGGATCTTGCCCAGCTTCTTCATCCCCAGCACTCTGATGATGACAACCCGAGTCCAAAAGAGGGATCGGGTCCGCAGCGAGTTCACCGGTACCGCGGCCGACATGTTGGTCAGGATGAGGGTACGGACGATTTCGGCATGGTCGAGGGCCAGATGCCAGGCCACCGCCGACCCCATGGATAAGCCCACCACGTGGGCCGGACCCGTCTTCAAGCCGGCAAGCAAGCCTGCGACATCGTCGGCGAACAGTCCGATGCTGTAAGGGCCCGGCGGCTTGTCCGACCGGCCGTGCCCTCGCAGATCGACGGTAATCACCTGATAATCGTTGGAGAATGCGGCGACCTGCGCTTCCCAGTCTCTGGAACTGGATCCCAGGCCGTGGATGAAAAGCAGGGGTACACCGTGGCCGGTGATCTCGTAATGGATGTCGATGTCGTTGACCTTCATGCTCGGCATCTGCGGGAACCCCCGTATCCGATTTTACCCTTGTCTGGAAGCGAACTCGCCCTCCTCTCGCAGAAATCCTTCCACCATATTCGCCACGAGGTCCCGGCTGAGGACCGGGAACAGATGCCCGCCGGGGAAAGTTCGTGCGGTCGCGTTGGGAATACGGCAGGCCAGGATTTTCCCGTTGATAGGCGGGGCAAGGGGATCGCCTTCTCCGGACAGTACCAGGACGGGTTGCCGGATGCGGTGCAGCCAGTGGAAGCTGGTCCATCCCCAAAGCGCAAGGAACTGGTAGATATGTCCGCGCAGATCATGAAGGTTCGTCTCCAGGGGGGGCAGGGAATGGAGGGCCTTGTCGTTCGGCGTGCTCCGGCCCTGGATCTGGGATAGGAATCGGCCCATACGAACCGGGTTGTTGAAGGTGCCCGGGGAAGCCATCTTCAGGGCGACCCACGGTTTGCCCGGCACCATCAGCATCCCCGGCGATGTGGCGGCCAGAATCAAGTGTATACAACGGCCGGGGAAGTCCCGGGCGAACTGCTGGGCCGCTCCTCCGCCCCAGGAAATGCCCATGACGTCAACTTCTTGATACCCCAATCGATCGAGCAAACGCGCGGAAAGGCGCGCGATCCCGGGGAAACGGTAGGGGAGCAAAGGGGGTGACGATCCCCCGATGCCGGGCATGTCGAAGGTCAGGACATGGGTACGCTCGAGAGCGCTTGCAAAACCATCTAGCATCTCCATTGGAACGCCGAAACCGTTGAAAAGCAACAAAGGCCGACCGTTGCCCCGCCTGCTTTCGCCCACGCGCAAGCGCCGGCCATCGACTTCGACGAATCGGGTGTTCATCCGCCCCTTTCTTCCCGCCTGCATCATCCTCTCAGGAGTTCTTGATGGATGTACCCTGTGATCGGAGATGCATCACGCCATATGCACTCATCTTAACAAAGCCGAAGATCGAATCCAAGAAAAAAGAGCCTCTGAAAATTTTTCAATAGATTCCACATGGGGTGTTGATAAGTCCGGCACAGCCGGTCATCCTTCGTGCCTTGCAGCCCCTTGATCCATCGTGCCGTAGATCGGCACCTCGAGAAAGTCCCTCTTCCCATCGTTCACGAAGATGGTAATCCGCTCGGCGATCCTGCCCCGGGCCTCCCCCGCCGGTGTGTACGTGACCTTGATCCGGTAGCGGGCCCCTTTCTTCTCTTCATGGACCTCCGTGGTAATCGCGCTGCTGGTTGCCTTGACCTTCTCGACCGTGAAGTCCTGCCGGCCCGTTTTGGTGACGCGCAAATCGCGCGTCGATGCCTTGCCCGGCCTGAGCCTCCCGAAGGAAAGGAGGTAGGGAACCACCTTTACATTCCCCTGCACCAGGCCCTGGAACGGAACATGCACCTCCGGAACCCTGCCGCTGTTCGTCCGGATGGTGATCCTGCCCGTAAACCGGCCCGTGGGCAGGTCCTCCGCCAGGGCTGCGGAATAAACCACCTTGTTTTCGCCTTCCGATACCTTGGTGAGTACCACCGAGGGGCTTTCGGACTGAATCTTCTCGAGCCGAAGGCCCCGCCCCGGGAGGAAGCGGATCGTGAGCGTTCTCGGCTCGGGGGCCTTGTCCGGTCGAATGGTTTCCCAGTTCAGGTAGCGGGGTTCGACCGACACCTCGGATATCACCTGTCCACCGATGGTGAGGCGTACGAACCTGTTTTCCGGATCGTTGCTCTCCACGGTCAGGCCTTTCTTCACGGCACCCTGGAAGCCCCTGGAATGAAAGACGGCCTTGATCTCGCCGGCACCCCCCGGGGGGATCTCCTTTTCAGAGGCCGGGGCCCCTGTGCAGCCGCAGCTGGTGAGTACCTCGTGGATGGCGAGGGGGGCGTCCCCCGCATTCTCGAAGACAAACGCGTGCTCGATATCATCCCCCGCCTCCACCTCGCCGAAGTCATAGTCCGGCCGATCAAATTTGATTCTAGGCTGTTTGACCGCCGGCTCTCCGGCAGCGTCCGACCGGGCTTCAGGGGCTCGCTCCGGAGCAGTAGACGAGGATGCCTGAAGGCTTTTCGTGTGGTCCGGGGTCCCCTCCTTCTCTGTCTTGTTCCCGCTGCATCCCGCGAACGCCGCTATCACCAGAAGAGCGCAGAGGACGGCGGATTGGGTTCGCCCGCCCCTGCTCCTTCCGGAATCCCTGCTGATCGTTACCATCCTCTTCTCCTGCTTGCGTTGCCGAACAGACCCATGCGCCCGTCAGAATACCCTATTTGGTCCGCCCCTGCCACCTCCTGGACGGAACGAGAGGTCGCCTGTTTGAGGCAGGCATCCCTTTCAGGATATGATGTGGGCCTCAACGTTGAAACCCCATGCAAAAGAGGAGACGCCAGCCATGGAGCCGGTGTTGCTGGAAAAGGAGGGACCGATCAGTTGGCTTACCCTGAACCGCCCGGACAAGCGCAATGCCCTGTCGCTCGAACTGATGGGGGACATGCTTGGGAAGCTCGAACAGGTGGGACAAGACCGCGAAACGCGGATCGTGGTGCTTCGCGGAAACGGGCCGGCCTTCTGTGCGGGACACGACATGAGTGAGATGGTCGGGACGGAGCATGATATCCATCACTTTCGTGCGATTTTCTCCCGGTGTTCCAGAATGATGCTCGGGCTGCAGAAGCTGCCTCAGCCTGTCATCGCCCAGGTCCATGGAATCGCCACGGCCGCGGGATGTCAGCTCGTTGCAGCCTGCGACCTGGCCATTGCGGAGTCAGGGGCCCGGTTCGCTACGCCCGGGGTCAAGATCGGTCTGTTCTGTACCACCCCGATGGTGCCCCTCGTGCGTGTGGTGGGCAGGCGGCGTGCCATGGAGATGCTGGTCAGCGGGAGGTTCGTCCCTGCCGAAGAAGCGGAGCGGTTCGGCCTCGTCAACCGGGTCGTCCCGGCGGAGAAGCTTGCCGATGAAGCCCGGGACTGGGCCATGGAGCTGGCCCAGGCGAGCCGTTTTACGCTGGCCTTCGGCAAGCAGGCCTTCTACCACCAGGTCGACCTGGAAGAGGCCGCCGCTTACGGCTATGCAAAAGAGGCGATCGCCATGAACGCCCTGGCCGAGGACGCGCAGGAGGGAATGACGGCCTTCCTGGAGAAGAGGAAGCCGGAGTGGCGGGACCGTTGAGTGATCAGGGGAGGGGGAGACGGAGCCCGAGAGCGCCGGGACGGAACAAGAGGTCACACGCTTATTGAAAGATCGGGTCAAAGACCCATGCGTCCGTATGCCCCTCGTCCTCCTTCGCAAGATCTCCCAGGGACTTGCGGAAGGCGATCTCCACACGGCGGTTCTCAGCCCGGTGTACCGTCGAATCGTTCGGTTTGCGGGGCAGGGTGTCCGCCATGCCCACGGCCAGGAAGCGAGTGGGCTTGATCCCCCCTTTGGAGAGGAAGTAGCGAATCACGGCGCCGGCCCGGGCCGCGGAGAGTTCCCAGTTGGACGGGAACTGGGCCGTCCGGATCGGCAGGTCGTCCGTGTGCCCTGTAACCACGATCCGGTTCTGCGTTTCCTTGATGACACTGCGCAGGTTGTCGAGCAGCGGCAACGCCTCCTTCCTGAGGTGCGCGCTGCCCAGGTCGAACAACACATGCCCGGGCAGGGTCACTTTCACGCTCAATTCCCCATTCTCTATCTCTGCGATACCCCCCCCGCCCGGGGCCATCCGGATGGCGCTGCGGATCTCTTTGGTG
>WFRX01000112.1 GCA_015486285.1 bacterium | reverse complement strand
GACGGGGCGGGACGGAGAACGTCCCGTATATCGTGGGTCTCGGAAAGGCGGCTGAGCTGGCCCTCGCACACATGGAAGAGGAGAATACACGGGTCCGGACGTTGCGGGATCGCATGGAGAAGGCGATCGTCGAGGGCATCCCGAATACGTTTGTGAATGGGGACGTGGAGAACCGGCTTCCCAACACGAGCAGCGTGTGCTTCGAATACGTGGAGGGGGAATCCATTCTGATGATGCTCGACGAGGTCGGTGTCTGCGCGTCCTCCGGCTCTGCCTGCACTTCCGGCTCGCTGGAGCCTTCCCACGTTCTTCGGGCCATGGGCATACCCTTTACCGCCGCCCATGGATCGATCCGGCTCAGCCTGAGCGTCTACACCCGGGACCAGGAGATCGATCACCTTGTGAAGCATCTGCCGCCGATCATCGAGAAACTACGGGGTATCTCGCCCTTCTGGAAGGATTTCAAGGAAGGACGAATGTCGGTGTCCGCCGCCGAGTAGCCGCCTTGCCGATCCGACGGCCTCCGCGGAAATACTTCGGCGTATAAGGAGGGAAGGCCATGGGCGAAGGACTGGCGCAGGCGTTGCAGACAGCACCCTTGCTCGCGCTCGGGGCGGCGTTTCTCGGCGGCCTGGCCACGAGCTTCACCCCCTGCGTCTACCCGATCATTCCGATCACGGTCACCTTCATCGGCGCCAGAGGCCTGGATTCGCGCGCACACGCCTTTGTCCTTTCTCTTCTGTACGCCCTGGGAATCTCGGTCACGTACACCGCCCTGGGCATCTTCGCCGCGCTGAGCGGCCGGTTTTTCGGCTCCCTGACACAGAGCCCTTACGTGTTTCTGGCCGTGGGGAACATCATCCTGCTGTTCGGGTTGAACATGCTCGATGTGTTCGAGATGCCCCTGCCCGGGTTCTTGTCCGGAGGGGGGCAAAAAGAGGGGCGAAAGGGGCTTCTGGGCGCCTTCGGAATGGGGGTGACCTCCGGCCTGATCGTGGGCCCCTGCACGGCCCCGGTCCTTGCCACGATTCTTACCTACGTCGCCACCCAGGGAAACGTGGTCCTGGGGGGGGCGATGCTCTTCCTGTTTGCCATGGGGATGTGCGCCTTGATTATCGTTGCGGGGACCTTTTCCGGAGCGCTTGCGTCCCTGCCGAAGTCGGGGGACTGGATGGTCAGGATCAAGAAGGGCTTCGGCTGGGTGATGATCGCCTTCGGCGAGTATTTCATCTTTCGGGCCGGTGCGAACTGGTAGGGACGGGAGGTCTGCGCCACGTATGGCCTATGCCGCTTCAGAGGGAGACGGAGCCCCGGGGATCGAATCGGACCGGAGGTGACATGGATGGAGGAAACGCGGCTATGAGGCGATTGCTTTCTTTCTTGCTTCTTCTTGTCCTGGCCGCTTCCAGTGCGGGCTGTGTCCGTGTGAAGCCCTGGGAACGGGACATTCTGGCCGAGGACGTGATGACCTTCGACGCGGAGGCGGAGGAGAGCGCACTGGATCACGGTTACTACAATGCCCGGGAGGGTGCGTCCGGAGGATTCGAGGCGGGGGGCGGCGGTTGCGGATGCAACTGAACCGGTACGGTGGTTTTCGGAGGCGTATGGCAAAGGAAGCCCGCAGACTTGTCCGGGGTGCTGTCGCGGCGCCGCTCCTCGCCATGCTGGTGGTTCTGTGTCGTCCGGCGGGCCTTTCGATGGCCGAAGACCGGGCCTTGTCGCGCGTAAACATTTACGTGGACGACGACTCCACGACGGTCGTCACCCCCACGGTCCTGATCCAGAAGGACATCTTCGAGGAAACCTCGCTGAGCTTTCAGTACCTTGCCGATATCCAGAGCTGCGCTTCCGTGGACGTGGTGAGCACCGCATCGCCCAGCAAGGGATACGAGGAGACGCGGAACGCCTTCACCCTCGGGATAAAGCACCGGAGGAAGTTGACCACGATGGGCGCGGGGTTCAGCTACTCCACGGAGAACGATTATGTATCCAACGCCTTTCTGGCCAGCGTGTCCCAGGAACTCTTCCAGAGAAACTTTACAGTGGGGCTGAATCTCTCCGTTCGGTGGGACAAGATCGGCCGGGTCAACGACGAATTTTTCTCCAAGGACCTGAACGGTGTGGCCGGGAATCTTTCCATGACCCAGCTCCTGTCCCCGAGGTGGATCGGTCAGTTTGTCTATTCAATGGAGTACCTCGACGGGTACCAGGCGAATCCCTACCGGCTCGTTCCTGTCGGCGCCGTGTCCCCCGTTGATGCGGCGTTCAGCGTGCCGGAGACCGTCCCGTCCCGGCGCTTCCGCAACTCCTTTACCGCGAGGCTGAAGGAAAACGTCGCCGAACAGTGGACCCTGGAGCAATCCTTTCGGTTCTATTTCGATACATGGGGGATGACCGCGGAGACGCTCCTCCTGCAGGCCTACTGGCAGATTTCCGACCCGATCATGCTGCGGTTCCGTTACCGGTTTCACAACCAGAACCGCGCGGATTTCTACCATGAAAACTACGATGGTCTGCAGGAGTATATGTCCAGGGACCGTGAACTGGGGACCCTCCAGTCCAATCTGTTCGGGCCGCAGTTCCAATACCGGACCGATTCGTTCTGGATCTTCGACCGGGCCTCCTTTGACGCGAAGGTGGAATATTTTACCATCAACTACGAGGACTATGCGCTGCTCAAGAACAAGGAAGGATTCCTTGTCGGGACCGGGGTATACCTCTACTATTGAAGGAGAGCAAGACATGGTGAGGATCCATCCCGTTTTTCTTCGCTTTGCATGCCTTGGGTGGGGCTTGCTCCTTGTGAGTCTTCTGCGGGTATCCCCGGTGAACGCGGGCCTGGCTGCAGGGGATCGGCTGGAGGGCTTTTCCCTGGAGGAGAGCGGGGGAGGGGAATTTCATTATCCGGCGGACGCGGCGGGCAAGGTGGTGTTCCTGAATTTCTGGGCCTCCTGGTGCCCCGAGTGCAAGGCCGAGCTCCCGGAACTGGAGAAAATATGGGAAAAATACAAGGGGCGGCCCTTCGTACTGCTTGCCGTGAATGTGGATCGAAAGCGGAAGGCGGCCGACAAATTTCTGAATAAGATGAAGAAGAAGGTAAAATTGGACATGATCATACTCTATGACAATGATCAGAAGGTCATCAATGCCGCTCAGCCCGTAGGCATACCGGCCTCTTACCTGATCGGGCCGACGGGAACGGTGGAAAAGGTCTATTTCAGCTTCAAGGAGGGCTACATAGAGATGTATGAGAGAGACATCGAGGCGCTGGTGGAAAGGACGGAAGGAGAGGCCGCGCCCGCCCGGGCCGGTCAGGTAAAGGGGACGCCTTGAGGCCGCTCCGGAGACGAAATCAGCGAGTCGTCCGACGGCGGGTCGGCATGGCTGGGCCCCGGTTCGCGCCGCGGATGGGAGCGGGTAGATGGGGCGGCCCCTTGTCCGTGCTGCTGCTGTCGGCACTCATCGTCTGCGGGTGCGGGGAACACACCGGGTCGGATTCCGCGAGCCTCCCTGATGTTGACTACGACTATTTTGTCAGATACATTCAGCCGATCTTCGAGCATCGGTGCGCCTTCTTTGCCTGTCACGGAAGCCGTCAGAGGTCCCTGCAGATCTACCAGGAGGTTCGGCTCAGGGAGATCCCCGACCCCAATCCGATATTCGAAGCCCCTGCTCCTCTGACCCCCTCGGAGCTTCGCAGGAATTTCGAGCAGGCCTCGGGCATTCTGTACGGGTTCGAGGATCCGGAGGACAGCCTTCTTTTCTCCAAGCCGCTCCAGGACGGCACACGGCACGGGGGGGCGACATTGTTCGGGGGGCCTGACGTGTTTCCGAGCCGCGAGGACCCGGATTACCAGACCCTTCTCAGATGGGCCCGGGGGGCGCGTCTGCCCGGTGGAGAGGAATGAAACGAGAACAAGGCGAAGGGGTGTCGACCGTGGGGGCCGGGAGCCGTGCCGGAGGACACAGGGGGAATGCCGCACGCGCCTGGGGTGTGTTCCTGCTTGCCGGCGCCCTGGTCGTGATCCCGGTGACAGGCGCCGTGGGCTTCCAGTTTTACTTCTTCTTTGCGGGACCTTCGAGCACGGGTCAGGGAGGAAACCGCTACTTTACCGGTTCGCCTCGCTATAAGAACTATGATTGCCGGATCTGCCACGTGGGCGGTCCGGGCGAGATCAGGGTGAGACTGTGGACGGAGCCTGATGACATCTTCGAGGGCGGGTACGAGCCGGGAAGGGAATACAAGGTCCGCCTGTCCCTGGCCGAAGAGCTGCACGCGCCGGCCTTCAAGATTTTCAGCACAAACAATTTCTGCGTTGAGGTCTTGGACGGGGGAGGGAGGACCGCCGGTATCCTCGATCCGGGGTTCCCCTTCAATCCGATCTCCCAGTTGTTCGACCCTGTCGTTCTGTCTCCGGACGGGACGACGATGTTGAGCGGTTTTTTCAACTTCGACCTGGATTGGGAGTGGTTCTGGACCGCCCCCGGGCCGGGCGCGGGTGCTGTGACCTTTTACTGCGGGTTCGTGGACGGCAACGGCGATCTGAAGGCCTTCAACGATGATTTCGCCGTACTCAAGCGGAAGGCGGAGCCCCGTCATTGAAACAGGCAGGCGCCGCAACAGAGGACAGGAACGTGTCTGAGTCGAAACCGAAGCGTGTGCCGCTCACGTCGCTGAGCCACAAAGGGGGCTGAGCCTGCAAGGTAAGCCCGGGGGACCTGGGCGACGTTCTTTGCGGTCTGCCTCTGATAGAAGACCGGAGGGTGATGGTCGGGACAAGCACCCGCGACGACGCAGCGGTTTACCGTCTGAACGACGAGGTTGCGCTGGTCCAGTCCGTGGATGTCTTCACCCCGGTGGTGGATGACCCGTACACCTTCGGGCAGGTGGCGGCGGCCAATGCCCTTTCCGACATCTATGCCATGGGTGCCAGGCCGATCCTGGCCCTCTCCATCATCGGCTTTCCGGTGGGAAAATTGCCGCTTTCGGACATGCATGAGATCCTGAAGGGAGGCGTGGATAAGGCACGGGAGGCGGGTATCGACGTGGTCGGGGGGCATTCCCTGGAGGATAACGAGCCGAAATACGGGTTATGCGTCACGGGCGTGGTCCATCCGGATCGTTTCATTCTCAACAGCTCCGCTCAGCCGGGCGATGTGCTGGTGCTGACCAAGCCGCTCGGCAGCGGCGTTCTGACCCATGCAATCAAGCAGGGGCGGGCCGACGCGGAAGCGATCGAGGCGGTGGTGCATGTTATGAGCAGGCTCAACCGGGACGCATCCGAGGTCATGATCGAGACCGGCGTTTCGGCGTGTACCGATGTAACGGGCTTCGGGCTCCTCGGCCATCTCATGGAGATGATCCAGGGATCGCGTGTATCCGCGAGGATTTTTGCCCGCCGCGTACCGGTCCTGGGGGGTGTCCGGGAGCGGATGATGGAGGGGATCTGCCCCGGCGGCACCCGGAAGAACCTGGAGTTCTACGGTCGGCACGTGGAATGGGCAGCGGAGGTGAAGGACGTGGACCGGCTGATCCTGGCAGACGCGCAGACCTCGGGCGGACTCCTGATTTCCGTGCCGCGGGAACGGGCGGGAAGGCTGACACAGGGGCTCGCCGCCCGAGGGGTGGAGGCTTGGGCACAGATCGGGGAAATCGTTCCCTTGAAAGACAGACCGAGGGTATATGTTTCAAACGAATAAAAGAGGTGGAACGCGTTCGTCTGACTTAAAGTGAATTCTAAGAATATTCTATATCTATTTAAATTTAAATATTCTTTTACGATTAAATATGCTTTGGAAGGTGTCCTGCACCTTCTCCGGGCCGAATCCTCTGGACAAGAGCGGGCATCTACAGGTAAAATAGAAAAAATGTGTGTGACCCCGCCTTGCAGGTGAGGAACTCCGCCTCTCGCAGAGTTTGAAGTCACTTCGTGAACGAAATCCGTTCCATTCCGGTCCTACTTCACGAAGAGTCGCCCGGGGAGCAGACGGGCATCGCGCCCCTGCCGCCCCAAGCGGGGAGAAGGCAGAAGGTCGAATCCCGCACGAACAGGTAAGAGAAACCGAGATGATGGTCAACCGAGTTCAAGAAGAAGTCAAATACCTGCAGCAAAGGCTGGACGCCCAGGCCGACGCTGTGTCTTCGCAGCTCAAGATCTCCCGGGTCAAGGCCCGCGAGAAGATCAAGAAGGCGTGGCTGGACGGGTGCATCCTGTGTAAACGCCAGGGCCCTACGGCACTTCATTTTTACAAGGGGCAGGTTTACGTCATCTGTGCCGAGTGTGATATCTCCTATGCCATGGAGCACGGCGAGAAACACCTCAAAAAATCGATTGCGCGCAGGCTGACTCGACGGTCCAAATCGTCGGCATCCAGAAATTAGCCTGAATTTTTCGCGAATACGGCCCTTTGCCCCCCTTCGATCCCTTTCCTGGGTTCAACGCCCTTACTCCCGAGTCTGCGTCCGCTGTGGGTTTTGAGAAGACCCCTGTTCCCTTTTTAGGCCTCCTTGACTAGAATAGCCCCGTCTTGAGCTGGATAATTCCATCCGTCCGCTCCACGGGATCAGGAATGGGTTCTCAGCGATACCTACTGGAGCAGGTTGTTGTCCCCTTCGGGAGATGGGGAAGGCGGGCCTTTCCGTG
>WFRX01000111.1 GCA_015486285.1 bacterium | reverse complement strand
TCGGCATTCCCCTGAACTACCGGCTCGCCCCGGAGGAGATGATCGAATTGATGGCCCACTGCGGGGCGCGGGCGCTCCTGTTCGACCCCTGGTTTGGCGAGGTGGCGGGCCGGGTGCGCGAGGCGCTGCCACAGGTCCGGCACTTCGTGGGCATGGGAGAGGATCTCCCCGGATTCGCCGAAGGATACGAGGCGCTGATCCGGCGGTCCTCTCCCGGCGAGCCGGACGTGGAGATCTCGGAAGAGGATATCCAGTACCTGAACCTGACCTCCGGAACAACGGGACATCCCAAGGGCTATTTTCTGACCCATTACAACAACGCCACCGCCTTCGTGATGGCCATGCTGCACGATGTGACCCGTGAGGATGTGATCCTCACCGCCTTCCCGATCTTCGGCAGGGTCGGCCTTGCCTGGTGCGCCATCGGGCTGTACACGGGCGCGCGAAACGTGATTCACCAGTTCCAGGCCCAAAAGATACTCGAACTGATCGAGTCCGAGAGGGTGACGATTTCCAACTGGGTCCCCACAATGGCCAGCTTCGTACTCTCCCAGCCGGAGGTGGACAAGCACGACCTGAGTTCGCTTCGCGGCCTGGTCTTCGCCGCGTCTCCCCTTGCTCCGAGCCTCCGGGAGGAGGTGAAACGGCGCATCTGCCCGAATCTTTACGAATATTACGGCCTGCAGGAAACCGGGATTCTCACGCAATTGGGCCCCGAAGAGAAGGAGAGGCGGCCGGACTCCGTGGGTAAGGTCATCTTCTCCGCCGAGGTGCGCATCGTCGACGCCGCGGGCAAGGATGTTCCGGTCGGCGAGGTAGGCGAGATCATCGGCAGGGTGCCTACCGCCACGGCGGGCTATTTTCAGAATGAAGAGAAGACCCGCGCGGTCTTCCGGGACGGATGGGTGCACACCGGGGACCTGGGCAGGTTCGACGAAGAAGGGTTCCTGTATCTTGCCGGCAGGGTCAAGGACATGATCATCTCCGGCGGCCAGAATGTTTTCGCCGTGGAGGTGGAGGCGACCCTGCTCAGCCATCCGGGGGTGGCGGACTGCGCCGTCATCGGGCTCCCGCACGAAACGTGGGGCGAGATGGTCACGGCTGTCGTGGTGAAGGCGCCGGGGGCCTCCGTTACAGACGAAGAGCTGATCAGCTACGCGAAGGGGAAGATCGCGGGATTCAAGGTGCCCAAGCGGATCATCTGGGTGGACGGGCCCCTCCCCCGAACGCCTACCGGCAAGGTGACCAAATATCGGCTGGTGGAGCAATATTCAAAGGAGTAACCGCGGGCATGCTTCTTGCTTTTTTTACCACCCGAAGGTAATCTTGCAGGATCCTGGGGGCTTCAATAACCAGAATTTGCTAACCGGTTCAGATGTTTACAATGGGAAGAGAGCGCCGGATGGCCTCAGGTGATTACGAAATCGTTCCTGGCGAACGTCGAATAGACCGACGCCGTGTCCTGCAGTGGGGCGCTCTGGGCCTTGCCTCGGCCCTCCTGCCGGTGCGGGGGTTTGCCGCGACCCGGGAATCCTCGATCACGGAAAGGGCCCTCTCCTTTCACAACATTCACACGGGAGAGGATCTCGATGTGGTTTACTGGGTCCGGGGACAATACCGGGACAGGGCCCTGGCGAAGATCAACCATATCCTGCGGGATCACCGGACGGGCGAGGTCAAGGCGATCGATCCCCGGCTTCTGGACCTGGTGCATGCCCTGGGGCAGGCCCTCCATGATCGAGGCCCGTTCCACGTGATTTCCGGATACCGCTCTCCGAAAACGAATGCCTTCCTGCGTGCCACGGGTCACGGGGTAGCCGCCAAGAGCCTCCACCTGCGGGGGCAGGCCGTGGATGTCCGGCTGCCGGGCTGCGCCCTGCCCGTGCTGCATCGCGCGGCCGTCGCCCTGAAGGGCGGCGGGGTAGGTTACTACCCCGGTCCGAACTTCATCCATGTTGACGTAGGACGGGTCCGCTACTGGTAGCGAAGCGGCCGCTCCCTGAGGGCCGCATCCAGAGGCCCGTCCCGCCCGTACACATCGCTTCGAAAACAGAGGGTGCCCTTCCGGTCGACCCAGGCGGTCCAGTAGAGTACATGCACGGGAATCGGCTCGGGCAGCCACACGATCCGGTTTCTCCTGGTCTCGATCGCGGAAACGATCTTGTCCCGCGTCCATTTCGGGTCGCCCCGCAGCACATAGGCCGCCAGATCGATCGGCCTCTCGACGCGTATACAGCCGGAGCTGAAATCACGCCGGCTTCGCTCGAACAGGGTTCGCGCCGGCGTGTCGTGCAGGTAGACGGCAAATTTGTTCGGGAACATGAACTTCACCCGGCCCAGGGCGTTCATCGGTCCCGGGTCCTGGCGAAGCTTGAAAGAAAAATTGCGCTCCGTGACCCTGGACCAGTCGATCTCTTCCGGGGGGATCTCCGGCGCAGACTCCTCCCAGCTCGCGAAGACGTGGATCCCCTGCCGCTCCAGGTAGCCCGGATCCTTCTTGATTTTGGGTAGAATGTCCCGCGCGGCGAGTTTGTGCGGGATGTGCCAGTAGGGGTTCAGGACCAGGTAGGTCATCAGGCCGCTGAACACCGGGGTGCGCCTTGCCTTGCGGCCCGCAATGACCTTCATGGCGAGGACCGTCCTTTCGCCGTCGACCACCTTCAGAAAAAAGGCGGCCGTATTGACAAGGATGTATCTTTTCCCCAGGTCGTCCGGGAGCCAGCGCCATCTCTCCATGTTGATTTCGATCTGGCGGATCCTGTCCGCCACGGGCACGTTGAGCGCCGACAGGGTAGCCGGGCCGACGACCCCGTCCACGGTCAATCCGTATCGGCCCTGAAACCGCCGGACCCCTCGTTCCAGGAGGTCGTCGAAGACCTCCGGGTCGCCGTCCGCGTTCGTGTCCAGATCGCCGGAAGCGACGAGCCGGGCCCGCAGGACGGCGATGCGCGGGCCCCTGTCGCCCTTGTGCAGGGCAGGCCCCTCCGGGACAGACGGCCAGCCGCCTTGTTCGGCGAGCGCCCGGTAATCCGCCAATGCCTGCCCGAGACGGGCGTAGGCAGGGTATTGCGGCAGAAGCCCGGCCAAGGCCGCTTTCACCCCGCCCTTCTCTTCCAGCGCGGCATCGAGGATCGCTGCCAGATCCGCTTCACGGCTCGTGACGGCCCATCGGGCGTAAATGGTCTCGGGGTTGACCCGTCCGGACAGCAGATGGGACCCATAGACGAGAAAGGCGTCCGTCAGCAGCAGGTCGAGATCTGCCTGCAGCTTCGGATCGACCGGATTTCGAGCGTGACGGGCGGCTTCAATCTGTTGCAGCAGGGTCTCGATAAGGGTCAGGTGGTAGGCATCGGCCGTCAAGCCTTCGAGGGGGGCCTTTTGAATCGCATCCACGAGATCCCGCGCCTGCGCGAAACGGCCCTCCGGACCCATCCAGGCAGGCCGAAAGGCCCTTTTCCGGTAGAAACGGGCAAGTACGGCCTGCCCGCAGAGACCCTCTCGCCTGCAGAACGACGCACCTCTTTTCTCCGGCCGGGAGAGGCGTTCTTTCAGCTCGCCGCTCACAGAGGCCGTCCTGTTCTCCGCCGAGGTCCTCGCCCGGGCAGCACAGGCGCCCAGCCAGGCGAGTTGGATGGCGATCAACACGACCCCGATGCTCAGGCGTTTTACCAAGACCGATGTCATGCCGGTATCGTCCTCCGTGAGAGGGATCAGCGATTGTGTCCGTGAAGAAAGTATATATGGATGCCACAATGGATACCAATGCTTGACAGGGAGGCTGTTCTCATCTAAAGTAGTTCGAGTTGAAAATAGATGAGTACCGATTGTTTCAGCTGGAACATGTTTTATTGTATAACAGAATAATTCAATTTTAGAACGACACAATCATGGCCGCAGGCACCGAACCGGACCGCATCCAGCAGGTGATCCACTTGATGCGCAGGCTCATGCAGGCGGGGGAACGGTACACCAAGGAACTCAACAAGAAGTTCAGCGTGAGCGCGCCGCAGGTCGCTTGCCTTCTGGCCTTGCGCGACAATGGGCCCATCTCCCCGTCGCAGATCGCCAGGAAGATCATGGTGGAATCCAGCACGGTGACGGGGATTATCGACCGCCTGGAGCAGAAGGGGCTGGTCACGAGGAAGCGGGTTTCCCTGGATCGAAGGGTGATCACCGTGGAGTTGACCGAGGCAGGACGGCGGCTCGCCGAGAATGCCCCCCCGCCGATCCAGCACAAGATCGTCAAGGGCCTGAGAAAGATCGACGAGGCGGAGAGGACGCAGATCATCGAGGCCCTCGGCCGGCTGACCGAAATGATAGACGCAGAAGACATGGACGAAGAGGGTGAGGCCGGTTTTGTCTGAGGCCTGATCCTTCGAGAGGCTTTGTTGATGAAAGACGAGCAGGTTGAGCGATCCAGGGCGCTGCTGGGCGACGATACCGTCGGGATGCTCCAGCGGGTCCACCAGGACGCGTTGTGGATACTCGAAAACCTCGGGGTCGGCTGCCGGGAGCCCAGGCTGGTCGAGGCATTCAGAAGGCACGAGGAAGAGGGGCTGGCCGTGATCTACGAGGACCGGGTCTACCTGATGTCCGCCCTCGTCGAGCAATGCCTCGAGACCGTTCCGGGCGTGGACGACTTCTTTGTGCCCAGGGAGAGCTTCTTCATCGGAGGGACGGCCCCCTATGTGTACGACGACAAGGCCGGGAAGGGAGGGTTGCAGCCCTCCCCCGAGGACGCGATCCGGATCGCCCGGATCGCACAGAAAAGCCGGGTCATCGCCGGCATGGGCCGGGGCATCAAGCTCAAGGATGAAGTCCTGCAGATGAACATCATGGCCGAGCATTGCAGCAAGCCGATCTACTTCGCCGTGACCTCGGACGCCGCCCTCGCGCGGGCCAAAGAGATCTACGAGCAGCGGAAGAACATCATGATCGTCTTCTGCCTGACCCGCCCGCCCCTGGAGGTCAGCGAGAATTTCTCGGAGCACTTCGTCAAGGTGGTCGAGGCGGGCCTGCCCGTGTTCATTTCCGCCATGCCCATGGCGGGTATCAGTGCCCCGTACTGTTACAACGGTGTGCTCGCCATGACCCATGCGGAGGTCCTGTTCGGTATCTGCGCCGCCCAGTTGCTCCGTCCGGGCGCTGTATGCGTTCATGCGGGGTTCCCGACCATTGCGGATCCGCGGATCGAGTACAACCCCAATTACGGGCTGGTGAGCCACAACTTCCTGAATATCCTGATGGCCCACCTGAACCTGATGCTCGATCTGCCCACCTTCCAGAACGCGGGGGCCACCCACGAGGAGCACCTCACCGAAAGGGCCTATGCGGATGCGAGGATGGGGCAGGCCTTGTGCAGGAAATATGGATTTCACATGATACGGCACCCCTTCGCCTTCCTTCGTTACCTGATCGATTTCTCCTTCGAGAAGCTCGAGAAGGCCGCGCGGATCGCCGAGGAGGTCACTGCCGAAGACGCGCCGGAAGTGGAGCCGGCCGTGTACGACGAGCGGGGGATGGAGTCCATCCGGAACTTCGGCCTCCGGATGTACATGGAGGACCCCCTGACGACGGCGAACCTGGGAAAGATCTTTGTGGAGTAGCGGAGATAGGGAGGGCCGACGGAAGGCCCTAACGCGAACCAACCAAAAGAGGAGTCAATCGATGTGTGGTCTGGCGGGATGTTTCGGGGTAAGAGATGAGGCAACGATAAACCGAATGCTGGATGCCCTTGGTCACCGGGGCCCGAATGACAGGGGTATGCACAGCTGCGGGAATGCCGTCCTGGGACATACACGGCTTTCCATCGTTGACGTGGCCGGAGGCCATCAGCCGATTCTGGCCGGCACCGGGGACCAGGTCATCATCTGTAACGGAGAGATATACAACTTTCGCAAGTTGAAGCGTGCGTTGGCTCCCAAGTATCGATTCAGGACCCTCACGGATACGGAGGCGATCCTCCATCTCTACCGGGAAAAGGGGCCGCAGTGCGTCCGGGAGCTGGACGGCATGTTTGCCTTCGCGATCTCGGACGGCGATGATTTCATGCTGGCTCGGGATCCGATCGGTATCAAGCCCCTCTATTACGGCCATTACCGTGACCATCTCTATTTCAGCTCCGAACTCGGGGCCATGACCCTCGCGGGGGTGGACGAGGTGCATGAATTTCCCGCGGGCCATTACTACACGCCCGGAGAAGGCTTCGTGAAATATTACGACATCCCGGCGATCGAAGACCATCTCCTCACGGACATCGAAGAAACCGGCGACTTGATCCGGGAGACCTTTATCGAGGCGGTCCGTAAGAGGCTGCTGGCGGATCCGGAGGTCCCGGTCGGTTCCTTCTGCAGCGGCGGTCTGGACAGCAGTATTGTCGCCGCCATCGCGGCGGAGGAGATCCCGAATCTCCATACCTTCGTGGTGGGCATGCGGGACGAGGACGGAGACGTGAGCGATGACGTAAAGGCGGCCCGCATCGCCTCGGCCCACATCGACAGCACCCATCACGAGCTGCTCTTCACGGAAGAGGAATACTACGAGGCGCTGCCGGTGGTGATCAAGAAGCTCGAGAGCTACGACCCCTCCCTGGTGCGGTGCGCCGTGCCCTGCTATTTCACTTGCAAGCTGGCCGCCGACCACGTGACGGTCGTCCTGACCGGCGAAGGCGCGGACGAGCTGTTCACCGGCTACCACTACATGAAGCATTATCCGATGGACAAGCTCAACCTGGAGGCCAGGCGGTGCATCGGGAATCTCCACAACATCAACCTCCAGCGGGCCGACCGGATGGGCATGTTCTTCAGCCTGGAACTGCGGGTCCCCTTTCTCGATGTGGCCATGGTGGATCTCGCCATGAAGATCCCCCCGGAGCTGAAGATCCGGGAACACAACGGAGAGAAGATCGAGAAATGGATCTTCCGAAAGGCCTTCGAGGGCACCGGGTATCTGCCCGAGGAAATCCTCTGGCGCTACAAGGTCCAGTATACCCAGGGCGCCGGCTGCGAAAGCCTGGGCGAGAGGCTGGCCGAAAAGGAGATGAGCGAGGAGGAATTCCAGCGAATCAAGGCCGAGAACCCGAAGGCCACCATCAACAGCAGAGAGGCCGCCTATTATTTCAAGATCTTCCGGAGCTTCCACCCCCAGGATTCCATCCTGGGCTCCATCGGTATCTGGACGGGCTTTGATTTCGCCGAGGAGCGGGAGCGGGTCCGGGGGACCGTGGACGGCGACCTGAAGCATGACCACGGGGAGGATTCCGACGGGACGAGCCAGGGAGATCTTGGCCCCGAGTCCGGCCGGCCTCATGTCACCGGAATCTGAGCCGACCCCGGCCGTTGCGGTCCCGGGACGATTCCCGGGGCAAGGGAGCAGGAGAGAAAAGCAATGCCATTTCCAAGCCAGTGCAAATACATCATCATCGGAGCCGGTATACACGGTCTGAGTACCGCCTATCACCTGGCCAGGGAACTCAAGCAGCGAGGCAGGGGTTCCGGGGAAGACATCCTGGTCATCGACAAGACAGGGATCGGGGCCGGGGCCTCCGGGATTGCCTGCGGGGTGATCCGAAACAACTACTATCAAGCCGCCATGCAGGCCCTTATGGCGCACAGCGTGGCCCTCTGGGAAGAGGACGCGGAGGCTTACGGCTACCACCCGGTCGGATACATGCAGATCTCGCCGGAATCGATGCACGCGGATATCGTGGAAATTTACGAGCGCCAGAAAGAAATCGGCTATACCTCTGTCTTGATCGAGGGGGAGAAAGACTGCCTGGAATACATGCGGAAGAACGTTTTCGAGGATTGGCAGGCCAAGCAAATCACCTCCATCCTGCACGAGAAAAAGGGCGGTTATGCCCACAACGCCCGATCCGTCTATCGCCTGGCGGACAAGGCGGAGGCGGAGGGGGTGCGGATCCTGACCGGTATCGCCGTTACGGGCTTCCGGATCGATCATGGATCGGTATCGTCCGTGGAAACCAGCGGCGGCCGGATCGCTTGCGATTACGTGGTCATCGGTCCCGGCCCGTGGATCAAGGATTTCTGGGAGATGCTGGGCCTCCCGAGCCGGATCGATGTCAGAGGCCTGGACGGCAAGGTGCACAAGAACCTGCGGATGTGGACGTACTGGTGCCTGCAGGAGGGCACCCTGGGCCTGGACCCCTCCTTCGGGATGAACAATGAGGGCGAAATGCCTCCGGTCATCCATGTGGACAGCGATGCGCCCCTGGTTTCGAGCGAAGACGGCTCGATGATCACCGACAAGACGTGGGGGATCTACTACAAGCCCGATTTCAGCTTCAAGGGCATTCAGGGAGGCACCACCCCCTACCTCGTCGACAAGGACGACGTAGCCGTGGATCCCTACGGGATCGACTCGCCCGAGTTCATCTCCGGCCCCGAGTTCGCCCACGTCTGGACCTCCGCCCTGGCACACTGTCAGAAGCGGTACGAGGACAAGTACCGGCAGTACAAGGATGAACCCTCCGGCGGCCTGGGGGCCTTCAGCCCCGACAACTTTCCGATCTTCGATGCGATGAAGCCGAACGCCTATGTCATCGCCGATTCGAGCCATGGCTACAAGATGATCGGCGTGGGTCAGCTCGTGGCCAGGGAAGTCCTCGGCGAGGAGCAGGAGCTGCTCAGGCCCTTCCGGTTCAGCCGGTACGAAACCGGGGATCTGCTGCCGGAGTCCCACAGCCCCTTTCCCTGGAGTTGATTCGTTTCCGGCCATGCGGTTGACCATTCTCGGATCGGGCGGGTGCACGGTGATTCCAAAGCCGCTTTGCCGGTGTGCTGTTTGCGAGCAGGCCAGGCGGGAGGGAACGCCTTATGCGAGGACGGGTCCGTCCCTGTTCATCCATGACGAACACCTGCTGGTCGATACGCCGGCGGAGATCGCCTGGCAGTTGAATCGATCGCGCATAACCCGGGTGGACTGTCTCGCCTTCACGCATCTCGATCCGGACCACACGGAAGGGCTTCGGGTGGTGGAGCAGATCGCCCTGGACTTTCGCTCCTGGCAGGCCTATCCGGAAAAGCAGATCCGGCTCATCCTGCCCCGGGCGCTCGACGAGCGACTGGAGAGGCTCCAGACGGCCTACGGGCCGGCTGTGGCGTTCTATGAAGCACAGGGATTCGTCAGTCGGATGCCCTTTCAAGACGCGAGGAGGATCGGCGGGATGAAGATGACGGCCGTGCCGATCCGGCGGCCCGGCCCGCCTTCCTTCCTCTACGTGTTCGAGCGGGAAGGCAGGAAGCTGGTTTATGCCCCCTGCGACATCAAGCCGTTCCCCGCCGACCGAGAAGAGGTGCGGGACGCGGATCTCTTGATCATTCAGCCGGGCATCTTCGAGAGCGGCCTGAAACACGGCTTCGTGTACGGAGAGGACCACATTTCCCGCCGGACCCTCTACACCTTCGAGGAAACCCTGGCCCTGGCCGGGAGGATTCGGGCGAGGCGAACCCTTTTCGTCCATCTCGAGGAATACTGGAACAGGAGCCATGACGACTACCTCTCCCTGGAGAGGCGGCATGCCGATATCCGTTTTGCCTATGACGGCATGGAAGTGACCATCTAGACCTGAAGGAGAGAACATGGATCTGGAACATAACGACCTGCTCGAAAAAATACATCAGGATGCCCTCACCGTGCTCGAGGAGGTGGGCGTACGGTGCGACTCCCCCCGAATCCGCGAGATCTTCGAAGCGACGGGCCTGGCCGCCGTGGACGACTCGACCGGGCACATTCACGTCTTGACGCCCCTCGTCGAGCAGGCGCTCGCGACCGCGCCGAAGCGGGGTCAGTACTGGATCCCGGAGGGCTCCTTCGGGGTAGGCGGGACGGCCCCCTTTGTCCATGATGATGAAACCGGGGAACTCCTGCAGCCCACCTTCGAACATCTCGTGCGAATCGCCAAGATCGTAGACGAGGCGGATGTGGTCGATTTCATGGCCCGGGGCGTGTTGATCCGGAAAGAAGAAGTCAAGGTGATGGACACCATCATCGAGCACTGCAGGAAGCCGATCTACGTAGCCGTTCTAACGGACGCGGGGATCGCCCGGGCGGAAGAAATCCACAAGGCGCGGGGGAACATGACGATCCAGTTCTCGATCATCAACAGCCCCCTCAAGATCATCGAGAGCATGGTCGACCCTTTCCTCGCCTGTGTCGAAAAGGGGCTGCCCATCTATGTGTCCACCATGCCGATGGCGGGGCTGTCCGCACCGAACAGCATGTCCGGCCTCCTCACCCTGACCCACGCCGAGGGCCTGTTCGGCATCACCCTGGCCCAGCTCGTCAATCCGGGCATCATGGTCGTCCACGCGGGGCTCCCTTCGATCGCCAACATCCAGAGGAACTATGCAGTGGACCTGGGGCTCGTTTCCCACAACATTGCCAATCTCCTCCAGGAGAAGCTCAACAAGAGGCTGGATATCCCCTCGATCCAGACCGCCTGCACCACCAACGAAGAACATCCGGGCCCGAGGGCGGAGGAAGACGGCATCAAGGGCTTCGCCATGATGAAAAAGTATGGGTTTCATCAGATGAGGCACTCCTTCGGGTTCTTGCGGGAACTTCTCTCCTTTTCGATCGGAAAGCTGGAAAGGCACATCGAACTCTGCCGGGAAACCGGGCCGGACCAGGCGGCGGAAATCGAGCTGGACCCCTATGACACGGAAGGCCTGGAGGCCATCCGGCGCAACGGGAGCCAACCCAACTACATGCGGGACGACCACACCCTGAAGAATGTGGGCAAGGCCTTTGTGGAGTGATCGCTCATGATTCGTCTGGAGGCGGTCTCGAAGAGTTTTGACGGAGGCGAGACGTACGCGGTCCGCGACCTGTCGCTCCGCGTTGCCCCCGGGGAGATGCTCGTTCTGCTCGGTTCTTCGGGCTGCGGGAAAACAACGACCCTCAAGATGATCAACCGTCTGATCGAGCCTACCGCCGGAGCCATCGAGGTGGGTGGGGCCGATGTGCGTGTCCAGGACGCCATCCAGCTTCGCCGGTCGATCGGCTATGTCTTTCAGGGCATCGGCCTTTTCCCGCACATGAGCGTGGAGGAGAATATCTCCGTGGTGTTGCGGCTCGAGGGCCGTCCAAAAGGCGAGCGTCGGAACCGCGCGCGCGAACTCATGGAACTCATCGGGCTGCCCCCTGATGACTTCGGGCCGCGGTACCCGGCAGGGCTCTCCGGGGGGCAGCAGCAGCGGGTCGGCGTCGCCCGCGCCCTGGCCGCGGACCCCCGGTGCCTGCTCATGGATGAGCCGTTCGGGGCGCTCGACGCGATCACCCGGGACGGGCTGCAGGAGGAGCTGCTTTCGTTGAAGGGCCGGCTCGGCAAGACCATCGTTTTCGTGACGCACGATATCTTCGAGGCCTTGCGGCTGGCCGACCGGATCGCTGTCATGCATGCGGGCAGGCTGGAACAGATCGGGCGGCCTGACGAAATCCTTCGCGCCCCGGCCACCGCCTTCGTAAAAGAGCTTTTCGAGAGGCCGGCCCGGCAGCTTGCGGCCTTCCGCGACCGGAACTAGCGGACGGAAAAGAGGACCACCCCGGATGGACCTGTGGGCGGCAAGGGCATCAGAGCTTTACGTAAAGACGCTCGAGCACCTGATGCTCACGGGCGTTTCAACGGGTGCGGCCGTGTTGATCGGCCTCCCCCTGGGCATATGGGTTACGAGGAACAGACGCCTGAGGGACGTCGTGCTGGGCGCGGCAGGCATCGTGCAGACCATACCGAGCCTGGCCATGCTCGCCTTCCTCCTGCCCTTCTTCGGGATCGGGGTGCGGCCCGCCCTCGTCGCCCTGACCCTCTATGCCATCCTGCCCATCGTGCGGAACACGACCACAGGCCTGGGCGGGGTCTCCGAAGAGGTCATGGAAGCGGCCCGGGGCCTCGGGTTCACAAAACGGCAGCAGCTCTTTCTGGTCGAGATGCCCCTGGCCCTGCCGATGATCGTGGCCGGCATACGAACGGCCACCGTCATCTGCGTGGGCATTGCCACCCTGTCGGCGTTCATCGGCGCCGGGGGGCTGGGGGATTTCATCAATCGGGGGCTGGCCCTGAACAACACCCGGCTGATCCTGCTCGGGGCGATCCCGGCCGCGGTACTGGCCCTGATCCTGGACTTCGGCATCGGATTCCTGGAGGCGCTGCTCCGTCCGGGCCGGCTTCCCGTCTCCGTAAAACGCCGGGCCGCCCTGTTCTTCGGTATCGTGGGCCTCTCGGCCCTTCTGGCAACGGGTCTTTTCCTGGCTTCGAGCGCGAGGAAGGCCGCACCGCCGGGGACCTCTCCGGTCCGGGTGGGCTCGAAGAACTTCACGGAACAGCTGATCCTCGGTGAACTCTTCGCCCAGAGCATCGAAGCGCACACCGGACTCAAGGTCATCCGGCGATTCAACCTCGGCGGCACGATCCTGTGCCATCAGGCACTTGTCGCCGGAGAGATCGACCTCTATCCGGAGTACACCGGGACGGCGGAAACCGCGATCCTCAAGCTTGAAAGTCGACCCTCAGCCGCGGAGGCCTTCCGGATTGTATCCGCATCCTATCGAAAGAGGTTCTCCTGCGACTGGCTTCCTCCCCTGGGCTTCAACAGCACCTATGCGATTACCGTGCGGAGGGCCGACGCGGCGGCAAAGGGATGGAAGGCGATCAGCGACCTGGCTCGGGAGGCATCCAGGCTGCGGGCCGGCTTCACCGCGGAGTTCTCCGAGCGGCCCGACGGATACCCGGGCCTTCAGGATGCATACGGCTTCGGCTTCGGCAAGGTCTTTGATCTGGACCCGGGATTGATGTACAAGGCCGTGGCCCGGGGCGAAGTCGATGTCATCTGCGCCTTTGCGACCGACGGGCGAATCGATGCTTACAACCTTTTCGTCCTGCAGGACGACAAGGGCTTCTTCCCGCGCTATCTGCCCTGCCCGGTGGTGCGCATGGAGGCGTTGGAGGCCCATCCCGAGCTTCGCAGCGCCCTCGAGTCCCTGGCAGGGACCCTCCCCGACCGGGAAATGCAACGGCTCAACTTCGAGGTGGACGAGAAAGGCCGCGGTCCCGCCGAGGTGGCCCGGGAATTCCTGGAAACGAAGGGGCTCTTGTGAAGGCGGCGGCATCCGTTTCGCCGGCCAGTGACATCGTGATTCGAGGGGCACAGGACGCGCCCGGGGTCATGGTTTCCCTGGATTTGTCCGATACATACAGGGAAACGAGCCGTCAAGATCGAACCCGCTTCTTCTGTGCCATGAGGACCGATCCATGCAGAGGTTTTTCCGCTGGCTTGCCAGGAAAACCTGCTACACCTTTGCCGTCTCCCTGATCAGTGTGCTCGGCGGACAGATCGCTTCCCTTTACGGGTATTTCTATATCTGCGGGTACATGTATATTCAAAGAGACACGTCGATCCTGAAGATCCTCCCAAACACGATGGCGTATGCCTTCATCTCTCTTCTCGTTCTGGTCTCGATCGCGCACTATCTGTGTTTCGGCCTGCCCAGGGCCTTCGGACGCCGGTGGGAAATGAGGAGGCTGCGCATCATCAACGACCATGTTCACGGTACAGACCTGGCAGGGGCCCTCTCCGAGGAGGATCTGCCGACACTCCTGGAGGCCCTCTCCAGGTTTCCCCTGTGGAACACGGTGACGGCAGGCAGCCTTGGCCTGCTGCTTTTCGTTGGCCTCCTGGGCTTCAGCGGCTTCTATGGCCCCAACCCGGCGGAGCTGTTTCTGGGCGTCCGGGCCGGCCTGGTCTCCCTGCTGCTGTACCTGTACATCACGTACGTCCTCTCCGACTTCCTGACCATCGGCCTGCGATCCCGGGTCAAGAAGCGCATTCATGAGCTCGGCGGCCGATTCCAGGAGACCTACCTGTTCTCCCTGAAGGGAAAATTCGCCTCCTTCGTGTTTTTCATGCTCCTCACCCTCGTCGTGATCAATTCCCTCACCCTGGGAAGCAATGATGACCTCGCAGACAATATGATTGTCGCACTTTTTTCGATCCTGAGCCTTGCCATCTGCACCTTTCTGGTCATCCTGTATTTCACCTCGATCTTCCGCTCCATCGAGGAGGCCCGCGCCGCTTCCGAGGAACTCGCCGCCGGGGGATCCGGCTACGTGTTTTCAGGCAGCCTGGACAAGGAATTCATCCTGCTCAATCGAAGCATGATCGCCGCGGCCGAGGAAGTGAACCGGTACCGTACAAAGATGGAGGACCTGGTTCAGCAGAAGACCCGGGACCTCGAGAAGTCCCTCGAAGACCTTCACGAGAGCGAGCGGCGCTTCCGGTCCATGGTGGAAAACGGGTCCGATATCATCGCGATCCTGAACGCCGACGGAACGAGACGCTATATGAGCCCCCCGGGCGAACGGGTCCTCGGATACTCTCCGGACGAGATCGCAGGAACGCACGCCTTTCAGGGGCTCCACCCGGACGACCGCTCACGCGTCATGGAGGCGTTCCGGCAGGCGGCAAAAACGCCGGGAACGACCGTGAGCATCGAGTACCGGTTACGACACAAAGACGGATCCTGGCGCCATATAGAGACGACCGCAAAAAACCTTCTCCACGACCCGGCCGTAAGAGGGATTGTACTCAATTCCAGGGACGTTACGGAGCGGTGTCGGGCGGAGGAGGCCTTGCGGTTCACCCAGTTCTCCGTGGATCACGCGGCGGAGGCCGCCTTCTGGATGGACAGGGGTGCACGTTTCATCTATGTCAACGAGGCGGCGTGCCGTTCGTTGGGGTACTCCCGTGAAGAACTCCTCACGATGGCCGTTCAAGATATCGACCCCGATTTTACGCCGGACGGTTGGGCTGCGTGCTGGAGCGAGCTGCGGGAACGGGGCTCCCTGATCATCGAGGCGCGCCAACGCACCCGGGACGGCCGGATCTTTCCGGTTGAACTCACCCTGAATTTCGTGCAGTTCGAGGGGAAGGAACATAATTGCGCCTTTGTCCGCGACATCAGCGAGCGGAAGAGGGCCGAGGCGGAACTCGTCCGGACCCACAAGGAGATGGAGAAGACGAACCGGCAGCTCGAGCAGGCGATTCAACACGCCAACCTGCTTGCCCTCAAGGCCGAGGTGGCCAACGTGGCAAAGAGCGAGTTCCTGGCCAACATGAGCCACGAAATCCGTACGCCCATGAACGGCGTGATCGGCATGACCGGCCTGCTTCTCGAGACCGAAATGACGCCGGAGCAACAGGAATACGCGCGGACGATCCATGCCTCGGCGGACGCCCTGCTCAGCCTGATCAACGATATCCTGGATTTCTCCAAAATCGAGGCCGGGCAACTCGAACTGGAGAACCTCGACTTCGATCTGCGAACCACGGTCGAGGATGTGGCCGATATGCTGGGCATGCGGGCCAAGGAAAAGGGCCTGGAGTTTTCCGTGTTGATCCATCCGGACGTCCCGGCCCTGGTCCGGGGCGACCCGGGCCGCATCCGGCAGATCCTGATCAACCTGACGGGTAACGCAATCAAGTTCACGGAACGGGGCGGGGTACACATTCGGGTGAGCCTGGACGACGAGAACGAAACGCATGCAACGGTGCGGTTCGCGGTTGTCGACACAGGCATTGGAATCCCGCAGGACCGGCGGGATCGGATCTTCCGGTCCTTTTCGCAGGTAGACGCCTCGATTACCCGCCGATATGGGGGGTCCGGCCTGGGCCTTGCCATCTCGAAGCAGCTGGTCCAGATGATGGGCGGCGAGATCGGATTCGAGAGCCCTTCGACCTCGCTCTGCGCCGGCGAGGAAGGCAAGGGCTCTACCTTCTGGTTTGTCGTCGTACTCGAAAAGCAGGCGGCGGGCCGACAGTCCGCCCGGCGGCTCCCCGAGGACATCCGCAAGGCCCGGGTCCTGGTTGTCGACGACGACGAGACGAACCGGGCTGTTTTCCGTGAGATGCTTCGTTCCTGGGGCTGCCGCTTCGACGAGGCGAGCGGCGGGGAGCAGGCCTTGGAGATGCTCAAGCGGGCCCGCGAAGCGGGCAGTCCCTTCCGGGTTGCCCTGATCGACATGCAAATGCCGGGCATGGACGGAAAGACCCTGGGACGGAAGATCAAGGCAGCCCCGGGATTGCGGGATACACAACTCGTCATGCTCACCTCTGTGGGCACCCGCGGCGAGACCACGGAGCTGGAGCGGATCGGTTTTGCGGCATACCTGACCAAGCCCGTCAATCTGTCGCAACTCTATGACTGCCTTGTCACGGTGCTGGGTGATGCGCCTGCGTGCGATGGGGCCCCCGGGCGGCGGATCATCACCCGCCACACGCTCCGGGAGGAAAGGAAGCGCCGGATTCGGGTGCTCGTTGCCGAGGACAATGTGGTGAACCAGAAGGTGGCTTTGCGTATTCTCGAGAAGCTGGGCTATCGGGCCGACGCCGTGGCGAACGGACAGGAGGCGGTAAGCGCCCTGGAGGCGATTCCGTACGACCTCGTTCTGATGGACGTACAGATGCCGGAAATGAACGGCTTCGAGGCCGCGCGGCTGATTCGCGATCCGGCCTCCCGCGTCCTCCGGCATGACATCCCGATCATCGCGATGACCGCCCACGCCTTGAAAGGAGACCGGGAAAGATGCCTGGAGGCCGGCATGAACGACTACTTGAGCAAGCCCGTAACGGCCCTGGCCCTGAACGATGCCCTGGAAAGGCAGCTTGCCGCCGACCCGGCCGCGAGCCGCCGGGTGGTTCCGCGAGCCGACCCGCTGAAGACCGGGCTGGTGCACATCCAGCGGATCCAGGCGATCGCCGACGGAGACACGGCCTTCGAGCGGGATTTGATCGAATCGTTCCTGTCCACCACGGAGAGCCACCTCAAGGCCCTCGAGTGCGCTGTGCACGAGGGGGACGGAGAAGAAGTGGCCTATTGGGCCCACACGATCAAGGGGGCGAGCGCGAACGCGGGCGCCAGGGGAATGCAGGCGATCGCCGGGCGGATCGAGGAGGCCGGCCCCGTGGGGGCGGCCGACCCGCCGATCGAGAGCCTTGCCGAGCTCCGGTCTGAATTCGAGCGGGTCCGCAGGTTTTTCAAGGCCTACCTGGCATCCCGCGAGACGGAACCAGCGGTCCGGCCCGGGGAACCGCAGTAGATCGGAACGCAATGCGGGCACTGTGGAACTGGGTGAAGAACGACTTTTTCGGCATCTTCCGGGAATTCCGGCTGAGCTATCTCCCTCCCCTGATGGTCTATTTCGCCGCGGGGGTCTCCAGCTTCACGGGGATCATCGAGACCTTCTTCGTCAAGAAAGAACTCGGCCTGAGCGCCGCTTTCCTGGCCGCCCTGGGCTTCTGGGCCGGCATCCCCTGGGCACTCAAGATGCCCGTGGGCCATTTGGTCGACCTGGCCTGGCGCCGCAAATCAGGGTTCGTCTACGTGGGCGCCGCCCTGATGGCCTCGAGTCTCATGATCATGGTGGGGCTGACAGGATACACGGACCGGATGGCGGGCATCCTGCCCGTGGATGTCTGGTACATCCTGTCCGTCCTGCTCGCGCCGATCGGGTTCATGCTCCAGGACGTGGTGGCGGACGCCATGACCGTGGAGGCCGTGCCCCCTTTTCGCGAAGACGGGTCACAGATCCCCGAGGAAGAACTCCAGCGGATGCACGTGACCATGCAGACCCTGGGCCGCATCGCCGTCGTCGGCGGCAGCGCCCTGGTGGCGGGCGTCGGCGGCTGGCTCGCCACGGTCTTTTCTTATGCATTCATGTACAAGATTTCCCTGGTCATCCCGCTGATTTCGGTGACGGGCGTGACCCTGGGCGACATCATGAACCGGCGGAGAAGAAGGCAGCTCCTGCGGCAGGGCTTCGAGCCGGAGGAAATTCAGAGCATGCTCCGTTCCCGGGAGGAGCGGCCCGCACCGAATTGGATCATCCTGGGCGGGAGCGCCGCCTTCGTCGCGGTGACCCTGCTGGTCGGTCTCTCGGACCTTCCGCTGAAACAGGAAATCATCTTTGTGGGTTCCCTGGGCATCATCGTCTTCCTGATGCTCCAGCTACTGAAAGACATGGATGTGGACAAGAGGAGAGAGATCCTGGGCATCGCGATCACCATATTCGTCTTCCGGGCCATGCCCACCCCGGGGGCCGGCGCCGGCTGGTGGCAGATCGATGTGCTCGGGTTCGACGAGGCCTTCTTCGGCACCCTGCGCCAGGTATCGGCGATCCTGGTCATCATCGGCATGATGGCCCTGCGCGGCTGGATGGCGCGGCGGAGCGTGCCGTACGTGGTGGCCTTCCTGTCCGTCTACGGAGCGGTCATGTCCCTGCCCTACATCGCCATGTTCTACGGGTTCCACGAGTGGACGCAGGCGACCTTCGGGTTCGGCGCCCGCACGATCGCGATCATCGACACCATGGCCGACTCCCCGATGGGGCAGGTGGCCATGATTCCGATGCTTGCGTGGATCGCCAGGGAGGCGCCCCGGGATCAGAAGGCGACGTACTTCGCGGTGATGGCCGCCTTTACCAATCTCGCCCTTTCCGCCAGCAGCCTGGCGACGAAATACGTGAACAAGATCTTCGTCGTCGAACGAGGCCAATACGGAGAACTCGGCCACCTGCTGATCTGCGTGGTCCTCGTCAGCCTGATCCTCCCCCTCCTCACGGTGGCGGGGTTCTACCTGGTGCAGAGGCGACATCGCTCGAACATCAGGGCAGAGACCGCAGAAACTTGAGCAGGGCCGAGATGCAGGCCTCCGGGTCGTCGAAATAGATCTCGTGCCACGCCCCTTCCTGCGTCACGATTTGCGCGTTCGGGATCGTCCGGCGCATCTTGACCTGCTCCTCGAGCGGCGCGATCGGGCTCTTGGCAGGCGCCAGAATCAGGGTGGGAACACTTACCTCGGGCATGACGGTTCCTCCTCGAACGCTATTGCGGATGAGGCCGGGGGATTGCTTCGCTGACGCTCGCAATGTGCGGCCTTCGTGCAACGCCGAATCGTTGGCCGTCCTTGTGAGGCTGCCCGCCGGGCATCCGGCACTTGCCGGATCCTTTGACACAGAAGGCCGCTTTTTTCTATCCTGCCTGACACCGATTCAGCCTTTCAGAGGGGAAGGGAGGCGGGGGGCGGCCGTGTAACGTGTACACGGAACAAAAGACAGCACAGGGGATCGACATCATGCGGGATCTCGACAGTCTGACCAGGGAAGAGGCGGTCCGGTACCTGAAGTTCCTTTCCGGGCTCGCCATCGCCGTGGACGGTCTCTGGTTCATGGCCGTGGAAAAGTCCGCGGGGTACGACAAGGCCCTGGAGCTGGATGTGGACGTCTGGGCCGGGTATGCCCGGGTGGTGGTCAAGCGCATCCGCAGGGAGTTCGGGATCAGCGGTACCGGCCTCGCGGCCCTGAAGGAGATCATACGACACGATCCGCTGTGGTGGAGCATGGGGGAAGTCAAGATCGTCGAAGACTCCGCGAGTCGTCTGGCCATCGAGGTCTTCGATTGTCCCGCGCTCATCGCGATGGAGAAGATGGGACGGGAGAAACTCACGTGTGAGCCTGTCGAGGGGGCCTACCTAGGGGCCCTGGCCGCGGCCGTGGATCCGGGCATCCGGGTGGAGGCCCTGAAGCTGCCTCCCCGGAAGTCGCCGGACGAGGTCTGCTGCCGGTGGGCGTTCCAGGCAGGGGGGTGATTCCATGAAGGATCGGAGGTTCCGGAACGAGGCGGTCGAGACCATGCCGCCGGCGTAAGGTCTCGCACAGGAACACGTCCACAAGGAGGGCCGAATGACAGCCGAAAAGTCAGTGCACATCGCGGGGGCGGGCCTGTCGGGCCTGGTGGCGGCCATTACCCTGGCCCGCCAGGGTCACGACGTCACGGTACTCGATCGGGCGAAATCGATCGGGGGCCTGCGTCCTCACCATCCCTCGAACCATTCCACGCCCGTGAACGTGCAGCTCATGAAGGACTATGTGGGCATCGATATCACTCCCTGTCTGGTCCCGCAGAAGAACATGTACGTCTACGTGGAAGGGCACAGGTACCGCGTTTCCTGGAGCTGCTACTCGGTGGAGCGGGGCCCCCGGAAGACCTCCCTGGACCATTTCCTTTACGACCTGGCCGTGAAGGAGGGGGTGAAGTTCGAGTTCGGCCAGGTGGTCACGGATCCCTCTGCTCTGCCGGAACCGGCGATCCTCGCCACCGGCCTTTTCCCGGAGATGTACAAGGCCCTGGGCCGCCCCATGCTGCGCCTGCCCTGCTTCTCGACCACGCGCAAGCTGGAGGACCCGGAACGCCAGGGTGAGATACGCAACTGGATCGGCCCCTACACGAACACATACGGCTACGCGCCCATCATCAACGGGCTCGACTATATTCTGCTTTTTTCGGACCGTGACCTCTCCCGGGAGAATCTCCGGCAATTCGAAGAGGAGCTTGCCAGGAGCGAGGGCATCCGGGTCGACCGGTGGGACGCCTTCGAGGTCTTTGTCCCGCTGAGCACCCCGGATGCGCCCACGCTCTTCCTGGGGAGCAAGATCCTGGCCGGCACCCTGGCCGGCATGATGGAGCCCGGGGCCTACTTCGGGATACACGGGGCGCTCCTCTCCGGCCGGATCGCGGCCCGGGCGGTCACCGATCCGGAAGGCGCCGTCCGGGACTTCAGGCGCTTCAACCAAGGCTACAAACCGGCCTGGCGCCGCAGTCGACGGATGCGCAACCCGCAGAAACAGTTTTTTCAGAGGTGGTTCTTTCGGTTCCCCCGGTTTTTCGGTCCGCTCATGAGGATGGGCGACAACGGCATACCCGGCATCGACCATTTCATGAAGGGAATGAAGAGCGAGTATCTCGGGCGCTATTAGGGCGATTGCCCTGTCGCGCCTCGAGTTGCTTGGGCTCCATCGCCCCCTCTCCCGAAGTCGCCCGGCGCAACTCTCGGTCGCGACAGGGCAATCGCAGCCGATGCCCCGCCCCGCGCAACCCATGGGCGGTCGCGCCTCGAGTTGCTTGGGCTCCGTCGCCCCCTCTCCCGAAGTCGCCCGGCGCAACTCTCGGTCGCGACAGGGCAATCGCAGCGGATACCCCGCCCCGCGCTGCTTGGGAGGCCGTCCCAAAACTCCCATCCGCGGCTTTCGGATTCATCCCTCGTCATTCAGCGTACAGGAAGTACGCTTGATTCCGCTGGATCTTGCCTGCCGGGGGGGCGACGAAGAAGGAGCGCTTTGTTTCCCGAGTGAAGTTGGCCGGTGCCGTACAGGGTTCCCTTGGAGATTTGGGCCGGGCGACTTCGGGGGAGGGAGAGACGGAGCCCAAGCAAATCGGAGAGGGAACCCTGTACGGCACCGGCCCGCAAGGCTCTCCTCAACCCAGCGATCCTTCCTCGTCGCCTGCTAGATCCACTTGAGGATGGTGCCGAACAGGACCAGGGCCAAGGCGTCGAATCCGAGGATCACGCCGACGGTGATCGCCTGCTTCTTCACGGTTTCCATGTCGTGGACCCAGAAGGCGACGAGGAAGAACGGAAGATAGCCGACCAGGAAGATGAACCACGGAGCGCGTACGTTCCACCATGCGTAGTCCCACGTGAGGGCGCCGGCCATATTGAGCAAGATCTCGATCAATACGCAGAAAATGGAGAACCCGACCGCATAGACGAGCCGGTTGGGAATGCCCAGAATCTTCATGTGCTTGTCTCTTGGCAGCGCGTGAGCGGTGGCGATACCCATGATGGAGAACATCATGCAGATCTCGATGTTCAGCCCGATCAGGATCAGGTAGGCCGTGCCTGCGGGCGCCCCCCAGACCGGGGCGTACTGGGTGAAGTGGAAGACCAGGGCATTCCAGATCTCATTGAATCCGTCCATCCCCCACAGGGCCAGCCCGGCAAAGACCAGGTTCCAGTTCCGTTTTCCCACCTCCACGTTGTAGATGTAGATCACGACGAGCAGCATGGGGATCACGTGCCACTGGAACTGGGAGGGATCCCTCAGGATCGAAAGGGCCTGTGACGCTGATGCCGTCATTGTGCCGCCTCCTTGAACGTGCCGTCCCTTTGACTAGGAAAGGGCGGTATGTTTCCCTACTGGATCTCGAGTTGTTCGGTGCGGTGCAGGTTCCCGCGGAGATTTGCGCCGGGCGACTTTGGCACGCTATTCATACAGGATTCGGTCGAGTTGACGGTGGGTGAAGTAAGGGTCGTCACCCCGCAAGTAGGGGAGCAGGATCCGCTTCTGGCGCAGCAGGTCTCGGGAGAGTTCCGTCATGATCTCATCCGGTTTGTGCAGGGCCGCCTTCGCAACGCACTTTCCGAAGGGATTAATGATTTCGCTGCCTCCCCAGAAATTGTACGTTTTCCTGCCGCAGACAGCCCCTGAACCCTCCTCCCGGCCCGCGTCTGCCTGCTGAGCGTCCGATAAGGGCCTGTTGACCTCCAGGGTCTCTGCCCCCACCCGGTTGGCGCACACATTATAGATTCCGAAGACGCGGGCGTAGAAGGTATTGATGATGCCCCAGCTCTCGATGTTGCTGAATTCGGTTCCCATGGACCCCTCCGAAGAGTTGAGGATGGTGACGAACACGTCCGCCTTCTGGCAGATGCCCAGATAAGGCAGGGAGGGATGCCACATGTCGTTGCAGATGAATACAGCGATCGAAAGCTCATGATACTTGAACACGGGAACCTGTTTGCCTGCGGCGAAGTATTTGCGTTCTTCGAATACGCCGTAGTTGGGCAGGTTGAGTTTCCGGTAGGCGAACAGCACTTCGCCGTCCACCGCTACCAGGGCGGAATTGTAGAAGTTCATCGAAGGAGACTCCTCGACGAACCCGACCACGGCGGCGGTCCCCCGCGTGGCGGCCGCAAGACGGCCGATTTCCTTCGAATCCAGGCGCAGGGCGACTTCGTGGTACCGCTGGCCGAGGAAATAGCCGGTCAGGGCGAGTTCAGGGAAGACGATCAGGTCCGCACCCTTTTCGCGGCCTGCCTGGATCTTCCGGATGACGGTTTCCAGGTTGGCCTCTAGATCGAACAGGACCGGGCTTGTCTGGCAGATGGCGACTTTCATGGGCGGACTTTCCTGCTTGGTTCATGGTTGCTTGTGACGGCGCCTCCACCCGGGATGGCAGGACGACCCTTCGGGTTATGGACCGCGAATCGATGAGAGGAGGGGTTCGAGGCCGTGCCCCTGCATAGGAGAGAAGTGCGGCCGGCCCGGATCATCTCCGGAATGAAAGCCCCGGCCTGCACAGACCGGCCGTCCCCCCTGTACAGCCTTGCCGACATGCCTCAACGCGAAGCGGTGCCGTGGCTGTGCGGCCGGCTTTATCAGCAGCGGTTGTGGCTCGGCCTTTCGTTCCAACCATTCGGGTGTTTCCCGGTTATTCCGGCACCAGGTCGCAGGTATGGGTGTTTTCGTTCCAGCGGTAGTCTTCTTTCGGGTTGTCGCAGGGGACCTTGTCATGGGCGCAGCAGAGACACGCGTAATCGTCTTCCTCGACCACCAGGCAGGAGTCTTGGACCGTGTGCGCAATATTCGCGCATGTATCCGGCTCGCCGTCATCGCAAGGATGGTCTCCACAGCCGCCCAGTCCATAGGCAATGAACAGTCCGGAACAGATCAGCACAAGCAAAAACAGGCGCGAGCTATGCATGTTCCACCTTCCTTTCCTGAATCTGTTGAGGAATCTGTATGACGATGCCCGGCCACGGAACCGATGCAATGCAATATTTTCTAACAGAGAGCCCTCGTCCATGTAAAGCCATTTTTTGGCTTCTTACCACACGAAGGGGCCGCCGATCAAGTAAAACATCATTTTTTTTGGCCGGGTGCATACCGCTTCATCGTATAGTATACTACCAACACCAACCAACCGACGACCTACAACACGGAGACGGCCACATGCATGCAAGCCGGTTCAAACCACACGCGGGAAACGAAGGCTACGGGCGGATTGCGACCATCCTCCTCCTGGCCCTCGGCGTGGGCATTGCGGTCATTGCCTATCGCTTCTATCACAGACAGGACAGGGAGACGACCGCATCGACGGAATCTGCGCGGCACCAGACGGACATCGTCCAAGAGTTGATGCGAGGGCTTGGAAAGATCAAGAACCGGACCTTTACGGAAGAGCAGGTCACCTTGCTGAAAAAGGGC